>NZ_JBLTIM010000003.1:0-48789 GCF_055362665.1 Lactobacillus fornicalis | reverse complement strand
TTGTTTTCTAATAAGTTAAAAGCAGTAGGAGCAATACTAAAAGCAGCTAAAGCACCAGCTGTTAAAGAAGCAATACTAAAGTAAAGGCTGTTTCTTAGTAAGTTTTTCCAATTTGAATAATTTAAATATGATTGGTAAATAAAGAAGCCAACTAAGAATAAACAAACCATGAAAGCTGTGTAGTAGTTAGCGACAATCGTAATTGCAAGAAGCAAAATATAAGGGAAACTAAAATGGCCTTTGCTTAATTGAGTCACAAAAACAACTAATAAAGGTAAAAACGCAATGGCATCAAGCCACATTAAGTTACCAATATAAGTAATTACGTATGAAGAAAGGGCATAAGCGACAGCTAAACTAATTGCCCAAGGGTCAGCTAAATGATGGAGCTTTTTTGACATCCAACAAAAACTAGCACTAGCGACCATAACCTTTAATAAGATTATGATGTATAAAGCTTGTGGTAAAAACTTAGTAGGGAAAAGTAAAGCAATGAAGTTAAAAGGACTAAGAAGATAGTAACCCCAATTACCAGCAGTATTACCACCTAAGCCATTAGAAAAGCTAAACGAAATACTAGAAAAATCGTGAAGTAAAGTATGTTGGAAATAAGCAAAAAAGGAGATATATTGGTCAATCAAATCACCAGAGTGAATAGTTCCACCCATTAGGAAATTAGTACCGCCAATCCAACTAGCGATAAAAAATATAAGACCAGCAAGAAAGCCGGCAAAAATCCAAGTTCTTTTTTTCATAAAATAAAAACCTCTAAAGTAATGAAAATATACTAATCCATTCTAACATGGAAGTAATAGCTTTTATATGAGGAGTTTTAAGGTATATAAAAAGCCATACTCTTAGTAATGGAGTATGGCCTTTTCTTTATCCAAAATTATCTAAATCGTTAACAGCTTGTTCCCAATCATTAGTAGCTTGATCAAGTTCAGCTTGAACTTTTGATAAATCTTCTTGCAATGGCCCTAACTTATCAAAATTAGAAGCAATTTCAGGATTTGCCATTTCAGTTTGAATATCTGCTTCTTTTTGCTCTAATTCATCAATTTTAGCTTCTAAATCATCAACTGTTCTTTGTAATTTTCGCTTTTGTGAATCAAGCTTTTTTTGTTCTTGATAAGATAACTTGTTTTCACTAACTTTTGTTTCAGTTTTAGTGACTTGTTCAGGTAGTTGATTTACAGGCTTATTTTTTTCTCCTAAATAATATTCGTAATTACCTTCATATAATTTTGCGTGACCAGTTCTAACTGAAATAATCTTATTTGCTAGTTGGTTAATAAAGTACCGGTCATGAGATACGAATAAAAGTGTACCATCAAATTTACTTAGAGCCTGTTCAAGAACTTCTTTTGCTTCAATATCTAAGTGGTTAGTAGGTTCGTCCATGATTAAGAAATTATCATGTTCTAAGGCTAAAACGGTTAATGTTAATCTAGCTCGCTGCCCACCTGATAATTGGCCAACCACCTTGTCAATATCTTTAGCGGTAAAAAGAAAACTAGCTAAAATCGAACGAACATCTTTTTCAGGCATTGATTTATGGCGATCCCAGATAGTATCAATAACAGTCTTTTTGTAATCTAGTCCTTGTAATTCTTGATCGTAGTAACCAATATCTAAACTAGCACCATACTTAATGGACCCTGATTTAACCGCTAGTTTTTTCATAATAGTCTTGAGTAAAGTGGATTTACCAATTCCATTAGGCCCAATAATAGCTACTCGATCTCCTTTATTGACTTGGAAAGAAATATCACTAACCATAGTTTTATCAGGATAGCCAATAGTTAAATCTTGAGCAATTAGAACTTCTTTTCCAGAAGGACGATCAGCCTTAAAATTAATCCGCACTTTGTTACTGTGCTTTGGTGGATCAATTCGATCCATTTTTTCTAGTTGCTTACGGCGACTTTGAGCCCGCTTGGTAGTCGTAGCACGAACAATATTTTTCTGAATAAATTCTTCGGTTTTCTTGATTTCTTCTTGTTGCTTCTCATAAGCAGCTTCTTGTTGAGCATCTCGTAATTTGCGTTCAGCTAAGTAGTGAGTGTAGTCTCCTTTAAAAATAGTCAACTTACCATAACGCATTTCAAAAATTTGCGTTGCAAGATGGTCTAAGAAGTATTGATCGTGAGATACAGTCAAAATAGCTCCATCATAATTTTTCAAAAATCCTTCGAGCCAATCTAAAGTATCTAAGTCAAGATAGTTGGTTGGTTCATCAAGCAAAAGTAAGTCGGGCTTTTTAAGAAGTAATTTAACAAAACTTAGTCTTGTTTTTTCACCACCAGATAGTGAGCTGATTTTCTTGGTCCAAGTGTTTTCTTTAAAATTGAAACCATTTAAGACACTTTTTATATCAGCTTGATAGGTATAACCACCATTTTGTTCAAAGTCAAATTGCATTTGATCATAACGCTTAAGCAAGTCACTATCTTCTGGATTATCAGCAATTTGTTCTTGCATTTTGGTTAAAGTTTCGCCTTGCTTGATAAGTGGTGCAAAAACAGTAATCATTTCGTCCCAGATGCTTTTATCTTCATCTAAGGCATTTTCCTGGGCGATATATCCAACATCAATATCTTTGTTAACTGTAAATTCACCTTTAGTTGATTCTTCTTCTCCAGTCATAATTTTGAGAAGAGTGGTTTTCCCGACCCCATTTGGTCCTACTAGACCAATTCGGGCATTATTTTCAATTGAAAAATTAATATCTTTAAATAAAGTTGTTGCCCCAAATTGTTTTTCAAGGGCATGTCCTTGTGCAATAATCATATAATTCACCTGTGCAATATTTTACCATAGGAAATGTGAAGATTTCACTTACTTGTTGCTATTAGGATTAAATTTGTGAAAATATTACTTGCATATGAACCATAAGTGTATGTATCATATTCATGATTGAAAAAATTTCACATTCACAAACTTGAATGAAGAAGGGTTCTTTGATGGATAAAATAAAAATTCCAAAGGCAACTGCACGTAGATTGCCACTTTATTATCGTTACTTAATTTTATTAAATGAGGAAGGAAAAGAAAAAGTATCCTCAACTGAACTCTCAGAAGCAGTTCAAGTTGATAGTGCTTCTATTAGACGTGATTTTTCATATTTTGGCGCATTAGGTAAGCGTGGCTATGGTTATGATGTCAAAAGTTTACTGGGATTTTTTAAAAAAATCTTGAATCAAGATACTTTGACTAATGTTGCCCTAATAGGAGTAGGGAATTTGGGGCATGCCTTACTTAATTATAACTTTAAACGTAGTAATAATATTAGAATCTCTTGTGCATTTGATATCAATTCTGATTTAACTGGAAAGATTGTTAGTGGTGTTCCGGTTTATGATATGAAAGACATGATTGAACAAATTAGAGAGCAACAAATTACAATTGCAATCTTAACAGTTCCTCAAATAAATGCCCAAAAAACAGCTAATGAAATTGTTGAAGCAGGAGTTAGAGGAATTATGAATTTTACACCTGTTCGACTATCAGCTCCTGCAGGTGTTCGAATTCAAAATGTTGATTTAGCAACAGAATTACAAACTTTGGTTTACTTTTTAGAATCTGATAAAAAAATTGAAGATTAGAGTAAAGCATTAGTATTGCTTACTTAATTTATACGAATAGCACCTTTTTAGCACTCGAAGCAAAAAGGTGCTATTTTTTGCTTGCATCGAGGAGAAAAACATATTATTATAAGCATTGTAAGTTAGCACTTAGAAATAAAGAGTGCTAAAAATTAAATTGATAGTTAATATAGGAGGGACAAACGTGTTACAACCTATTGGTGATCGCGTGATCGTAAAAGTAAAAAAAGAAGAAGAAGAAACTGTTGGCGGTATCGTCCTTGCTTCAAATGCTAAAGAAAAGCCAACTGAAGGTGAAGTTGTTGCAGTAGGTAGTGGCTTAGTTACCAGTGAAGGTAAAGTTTTACCAATGACTGTTAAGGAAGGCGACCGTGTAGTTTACGACAAGTACTCTGGCACTAATGTTAAGTATGACGGAGAAGAATACTTGGTCCTTCATGAAAAAGACATTTTAGCAATTGTAAAATAATTCTGAAATAAAGGAAGTAATTTTATTATGGCAAAAGACATTAAATTTGATGAAAAAGCTAGACGCTCACTATTAAAGGGTGTTGATAAGTTAGCTGATACTGTTAAGACAACCTTAGGACCTAAGGGACGTAACGTAGTGCTTGAAAAGAGTTATGGTGCACCAGAAATTACTAACGACGGTGTAACTATTGCTAAGGCAATTGAATTGAAAGACCACTTCGAAAACATGGGTGCTAAGCTTGTTAGCGAAGTTGCACAAAAGACTAATGATATTGCTGGTGACGGTACTACTACTGCTACTGTTTTAACTCAAGCTATCGTTAATGAAGGTATGAAGAACGTAACTGCCGGTGCTAACCCTGTTGGTATTCGTCGTGGTATTGAAAAGGCTACTAAGGCTGCAGTTGATGAATTGCATAAGATTAGCCACAAGGTTTCTGGCCGTGACGAAATTGCACAAGTAGCTAGCGTATCAAGTGCTTCAGAAGAAGTAGGTAACTTGATTGCTGATGCTATGGAAAAGGTTGGCCATGATGGTGTTATCTCAATTGAAGAATCAAAGGGTGTTAACACTGAACTTTCAGTAGTTGAAGGTATGCAATTTGACCGTGGTTACCTTTCACAATACATGGTAACTGACAACGACAAGATGGAAGCTGATCTTGATAATCCATACATCTTGATTACTGATAAGAAGATTTCTAACATTCAAGATATCTTGCCATTATTACAAGAAATTGTTCAACAAGGTAAGTCATTACTTATTATTGCTGATGATGTTGAAGGTGAAGCATTACCAACTCTTGTTTTGAACAAGATTCGTGGTACTTTCAACGTTGTTGCAGTTAAGGCTCCTGGCTTTGGTGACCGTCGTAAGGCTCAATTACAAGATATTGCAGCTTTAACTGGTGGTACTGTTATTACTGAAGATTTAGGCTTAGAACTTAAGGACACTAAAATTGATCAATTAGGTCAAGCTGGCAAGGTTACTGTAACTAAGGACTCAACTACTATTGTTGAAGGTGGTGGCACTAAGGAAGCCATTGCTGAAAGAGTTGACTCAATTAGAAAAGAAATTGAAAACTCAACTAGTGACTTTGACAAGGAAAAGTTGCAAGAACGTCTTGCTAAGCTTGCTGGTGGTGTTGCAGTAATCAAGGTTGGTGCTGCTACTGAAACTGAATTGAAGGAACGTAAGTACAGAATTGAAGATGCCTTGAACTCAACTCGTGCCGCAGTTGAAGAAGGTTATGTTGCTGGTGGTGGTACTGCTTTAGTAGATGTTAAGAAGGCAATCACTAAGCTTACTAGCGACAATGAAGATGAACAAACTGGTATTAACATTGTGTTACGTGCTCTTAGCGCACCAGTTCGTCAAATTGCTGAAAACGCTGGTAAAGATGGCTCAGTTATCTTAGACCACTTAATGAGTGCTGACCCAGAAGTTGGTTACAACGCTGCAACTGACAAGTGGGAAAACATGGTTAAGGCCGGCATTATCGACCCAACCAAGGTAACTCGTTCAGCATTACAAAATGCGGCATCAATCGCTGCATTACTTTTGACTACTGAAGCAGTAGTTGCTGAAATCCCAGAAGAAAAGCCAGCTGCACCTGCTAACCCAGCTGCAGGTATGGGCGGCATGATGTAAAAAGCGTAAATTAGCTTTCAAGCTCTAGAACAACTATGTTCTAGGGCTTTTTTATTTTGTAAATTAAAACCTCCCATTTTTTCGTATTTTATATTGTACGAAAAATATAGGAGGAAATTACCATGTTTGAAGACCAAAAGTTTTATGGTTTCACAAATGATGAAATCTTTGGTAGTATTATGCAAAATAAACGCTTTTGTAAGGCGATTATTCAAGCGGCACTACCTGATGTGAATGTTGTGTCTGTAGAAAGTATCGATGCGCAAAAAGAGCTAGGGACTAAGTCGGATAAAATTAGTAAATCTGTCAGACTCGATATTGCGGTTAAAGACAAAGCAGGTAACTTGTATGACGTGGAAATGCAGGTTAATAACAATCATGACATTGGACCACGAATGCGGTATTATCAATCCTCGATGGATCGGGATACTTTGGATCGAGGCGAACCGTACACTTCATTGTCTAGAACGTATCTGATATTCTTGTGTGCTTTTGATCCATTCGGTAAGGGAAAGCTGCGCTATAGTTTTCACTTGTATGATGATGAAAATAAAAGTATTCAGCTTAAAAACAATGCTGAAAATATTATCATTAATTCAAAAGGTAGTGGCAGCGAAGATGTCGATTTGTTAAATCTCCAAAAACTAATGAACGATGATAAAATAGAATCAAAAGGAATCTTTAAAGAGATTCAGAACAAAATCCAAGAATATAATGATGATCCGAAAAGGAGAAATCTTATGAGAACAGCAGAATTACGGATGAAGGAAGAAACAGCAGTAGCGGAAAAAAGAGGTATTGAGAGAGGTCGCGAAAAAGGCGACAAGAATACGGTGAAGGCTCTTACGTTGACCATTAAAGAAATGAGACCAGAGACTAACGAAACAGATGTGTTTAAGCAAATTAAGAAAACTGTTGGTCCAGACTTCAGCTTAAGTGACTCAGACATCCAAGCAATAATCCACCAGAATATGAAATAAACTTGTCAGGGAGAAATCTTATGAGAACAGCCAAGAAATAAAGATAGCTGAAAAATATTCTCAAAATAAAAGTGCTGGTAAGTTAGCTCAGGCTGATATACCAGCTTTTTGTATGCAATTATCAGGAGAAAAAGGTAGCGTGCTGATATACTTAACTTAAATACTTGGAGGGATAGCTATGGAAATTGGGGCAGCATTGAAAGTTACACGGAAGAAGTTAAATCTCAGCCAAAGTGAAATGGCGGGAAATATTTTGACTAAGTCTTATTATTCTAAAATAGAGCGTGGAATCCATGAAATTAATGCTCAAGATTTAATTGATATCCTCAATTTGCATGGCATTAGAATTCAGGACTTCTTTGAAGAATTTAATTTTGAGAAAAATACTTTTGGGAAAAGTAACTTTGACCATTTACACAGGTTAGTGGGAAATGCTTATTATCAAAAAGATACTGATGGACTTTTGAAAGTTATTGATGCGATAGATAAATTCCCAAATAGTCAAAATAATCGGCTGGCTAGAGGACTTCGAGTCGAAGCAAAATTACTTTATCAAGGACTAAAATATGGTCCAGAAAAGATTGATGAAGAAACAATCAGAGAAGTTAAACAGCTGATGTTTAACTCAGATAATTGGGATGAGTTGAGTTTGACTCTGTTGTCAGTTTCGCTTTCGTTTTTTAAGAATGATGAATTAAGTGCAATTATCAAAGCAATAGTAACTAGAAATAAGCCAGATAAGTTAACTTCTAGAAATCGAGAAATAGTATCGTCAATTCTGATTAACTATTTAGCCTATTCATATAATAGAAAAATCACTAAAGGAGCGGCACTTTCTCTGACATTTTCCTGGCTAAGCGAGCTGGATTCATCACCTAAAAATTGTTTGACTAAAATTTATGCTAACTATTTTCAAATGTTACTGTCTGGCAATAAAGAAAAAGCTAATCAAATTCGCCAATTTTTGAATGATAATGGCATGGAAGACTTAACACGCTATTTAGCAAGATAAAAAGTGTCAATTTCGACACTTTTTTATTTTAATTAAAATATGTGGTATTATTATAAAAAAATAAGATTGTTAATAAAAATGGAGGAGAACTATGATCTACCAAAACTATTCAAAGTTCAAGTTCTTTTGGCTTAACTTTTTCGGCTTAATCTACAGTACCGAAAATATTATTATGGCCTACATGGTTGGTAGCTTAACCAATATGGCGACTAAGAGAGAATTTTCTTCATTGCCAATGCTTTTTATTCAGATGGTAGTTGTTTTTACAATTGTGCTGATTTCTAATTTAATTTTTAATTATTTGAAAGCTGACGCAATTAAAACTACCAATGTTAAGCTTAGAACTAGCGTGCTTAAGGGGATGCTTACTAGTAAACATGAAGATAGTGCAAACTTGGGCTTTTTGACCAATGATTTTAAACTCCTTGAAACTAATCGCTATGAAGCTGAGATTCAAATCTTGTTCTATTCATATACAGTCGTGTTGGCTCTAGGCTATTCGCTCTACCTCAACTGGATGTTGACACTAATTTTCTTGGTTGGTGCGAGTCTGCCAGCAATTGTGTCTAACTTCTTCCAAAAGCAAATTCAAACTAGTTCTGTTGCTTGGACTAAGGCTAATGACAAGTACGTTAACCAGACTAAGCACTTGTTAGCTGGGACTGAAGTTTTCAATTTATTCAATAAAAGAAATGCAGCTGTTGCGCAAAATCGGGTCACTGTTGACAATCTTGAAGATAAGCTTGCCAAAATGAACTTAGCAAAAAATAATACCAATGCCTTCTTGAACATTATCGCGATGGGCGGGACCTTCCTTGTTCCGTTCTCAATTGGGGTAATGCTAGTTATTCAAGGCCAAACAACTCTTGGTGCTTTATTTGCGATTATTCAATTATCGAACTCCTTCGTTAACCCTATCTTGCAAATTTTGAGTGAACGGAATAACTTAACAACTACCAAGGATATCGTTGAAAAAATTAAACAGTTGTCAGCTCAAGGTCAAAAGGCTGAAAAAGCTGCAATTTCTGACTTCAATAGTTTGGAAGTTAAAGATGTTAACTTGAGTCGGCAAGGTAACAAGTTAGCAAATGGCATTAGCTTTACTTTGAAAAAAGGTGAAAAACTTGCCGTCATCGGACCATCAGGTTCAGGTAAGTCGACGCTATTGCAATTCTTGCTATATGGTGACTTCGGGAAGGCAAGTGAGCTTAAGCTTGATGATGCATTTGTGAAAGCTGGTGCGTTTAGCAACTTATTTAGTTACGCTAGTCAAAAAGCGATTATCTTTCCTGAGAGTCTCTGGTTCAATCTAACCTTAGGAGCTGAGCTTGCAGAAAGTGAAGTAAGAGCAGTGTGCGAGCAGCTCGATCTAGGTGACTTGGTTCGGGAAAAGGGCTTTGACTATCAGTTAGGTGATAATGCGGATCAGCTCTCAGGTGGGCAACTGTCAAGAATTGGCCTGGCGCGGGCAATTCTAGCTAAGCGGCCAGTCTTATTATTAGATGAAATTAACGCTTCACTTGATAAAAAGACTGCAGCCGATGTTGAAAATTACCTGCTTAATTCAGACTTGACCTTCATTGAAGTTAACCACCATTATGATAGTGAAAGCTTGGCCAAGTATGACCAAGTGGTGGACTTTAGTAAGTATATGTAGGAAAAAAGAATATTTAGTTAGAAGAAAACGGCCTCAGTCATAGGAATACCTATGTGAGACCGTTTTTTTATTTTATTATAGCGGAAAATTGGAGTAGGTGGTGAAGCGGTAAGGGATTGGATATAATTATATAGAAAGAAAATAGTGGAGGTAGCTTATGAAAGGATCAGAAAAAAGATTAATTTCTCTTTATGACGGCTCAAATGTAAGAATGATTATTCCAGTTTATCAAAGAAATTACGATTGGACTCGTGATAACTGTCGTCAATTATTTGATGATTTAGTGTCATTAATAAAAAATAATCGTCAAAATCATTTCTTTGGTAGTGTAGTTGAAATGGGTACGCAAGAAGGTATAGGAGAAGTCTCAATTATTGATGGGCAGCAACGAATTACTACAGTGTATCTTTTAATGCTTGCATTAGTAAAGCTTCTTGAAGAAGAAAAAATTACAAGTACTGATCCGCAATTAGCACGAAGAATAAGAGCAAGCTACCTTGAAGATGAATTTCAACCAGAAGATAAAAAATTACGCTTAAAGCCTGTAAAGAATGATGAAATGGCGTTAAAGCGACTATTTAAAGATGAAAAAGATTATTTATTGAGTTCTAATTTAACTAATAACTTTAGATATTTTTATGAAAGAATTTTAGATCAAGAACTAACTGCGGATGAGTTATTTAAGGCTATTCAGAAGTTAATGATTATTGATATTTCTCTTAAGCAAGGAGAAGATGACGCTCAATTAATTTTTGAAAGTTTAAATTCAACGGGACTAGACTTAACTGAAGCTGATAAAGTGAGAAATTATGTTTTGATGAACCAGCCAGTAAAAGTTCAAGAAAGCTTATATGAAAATTATTGGAATAAGATTGAAGTTAATACAAATTATGAGGTTTCTGATTTCCTAAGAAATTATCTGACTTTTAATTTGAAGAGAGTTCCTAAAATTCAAAAAGTTTATCTTGAATTTAAAAAGTATAGTGAGAAAAATGACTCTGATATAGAAGAATTACTTAGTGATTTGGAAAGATATTCAGAAATTAATCGTGATATTAGCAATGCTTCAACCGGAGAGCGAGAAGTAGATGAAGTATTGCATAGATTAAATATTTTAGATATGAGAGTTATTAAGCCGTTCTTGTTACCTTTGATTAATTATTGGAAATTAAATAAGATTGATTCTAAAACACTTATAGGATCATTGAAAGTAGTGGAAACCTTTATTTTTAGACGTACAATGTGTTCATTCCCTACAAATGCCTTAAATAAAATTTTTGCTACTTTATTTAGTGAAACTATTAAGTTGACTAACCAAGGAAATACAGAATTTTTACCGGTTTTAAGTTATATTCTTATTAATAAAGCAGATAGTTCTAGATATCCTAAAGATTCTGAATTTTTAAAATCATTTGATGATAAGGATATCTATGATATGAATAAAAATGCTCGAAAATATTTATTTGATAGACTTGAAAATCAAGACTCACGCGAGCATGTTAATGTTGTAGATAATATGCAAGATGGGAATTATACAATTGAACATATTATGCCGCAAACATTATCTGATTCATGGAAAAATGCATTAGGTAGTGATTATAAGAGGATCTACACTCAATGGATAAATAAATTGGCCAATTTAACTTTGACTGCTTACAACAGTAAGTATTCTAATCGAAGCTTTATTGAAAAAAAGTATATTGATAATGGTTTTGACCAAAGTGGTTTTAGACTTAATGACTTTTTGAAAAATTGTAATCAATGGACTGAAAAAGAATTACTTGCTAGAAACGATTACTTAAAGGAACTCGCTTTGAAATTATGGCCATATCCTGAAAGTAATTTTCAGCCTAAGCAACGCGAAAAAGTAAGTCGTACACTTGATGAAGATTATGATTTTGCGGGTACTAAGATAGTTAGTTATACATTTAAAGGAACACCTTATCAAGTTAAATCTTGGATTGAAATGTATGTAAATGTGATTGAAGCATTATATGAAATAGATCCAACTCCACTATATAAGATAATAGCAATGCATGCTACAAAGGGATGGAAATTTTATTTAAGTGGTACTGAAAAAAATGAATTTACTAAAGTAGCAGATGATTTATATGTTTATGGAAGAACAAATACATGGAATAAATTGAATGTATTGAATAAGCTATTTCAAATATACGGAATAGATCCAGCAGAGTTAGTCTTTGAAATTAATGAAAAGAAAATAAGAAATGATAATTAAGAAACTTGAGTTAGTGTAAAATTCAAAAGTAAAGATAATAGAAAGAGACAAATTATGGCAAGCAAATCAAATGACTTAAAATTTGAAGATAAATTGTGGGCAGCGTGTGATGAATTACGTGGAAGCATGGATGCATCAGAATATCGTAATGTTGTTTTAGGTTTAATCTTTTTAAAGTATGTGTCAGACTCTTTTGAAGAAAAAAGACAAGAACTTTTAAAGTCTGATTATCCAGAAGATGCTGAAGATTCAGATGCATATTTAGCTGATAATATTTTTTGGGTTAGTCCGGAAGCAAGATGGGACAATATTCAAAAAGCGGCTAAAACTCCAGAAATCGGTGAAGTAATAGATCATGCAATGGAATCTATTGAAAAAGATAATGAATCATTGCGTGGAATTCTGAGTAAAAATTATGAATCACCAGATCTAGATAGATCTAGATTGGGTGGAGTAGTAGATTTAATTTCAGACATTAATGTGGGTGGTAAAGAGGCAAAGGAAAGAGATATTCTTGGAAGAGTTTATGAATATTTCCTACAAAAATTCGCTAGTAATGAAAAGAAAAATGGTGGAGAATTCTATACTCCGAGATCAGTAGTTAAAACTTTGGTTGAAATGGTAGAGCCATTTAAGGGAACCGTATATGATCCTTGCTGTGGTTCTGGAGGGATGTTTGTACAATCAGAACAATTCGTTCAAGAACACCAAGGTCAGATTGCTGACTTGTCAGTTTATGGACAAGAATCAAATCCAACTACTTGGAAATTAGCCAAATTGAATCTTGCCATTAGAGGTATTGACAACAATTTTGGGGCGCATCAAGCAGATACTTTTACTAACGACTTGCATAAAGGAACTCATTTTGACTATATTTTGGCTAATCCACCATTTAACGTTAAAAAATGGGGTGGAGAAAAATTAAAAGATGACCCACGTTGGAAATATGGTATTCCACCTGAAGGAAATGCCAACTATGCCTGGATTGAACATATCATTAGTAAGCTTAATCCAGATGGAAAAGCAGGTTTCGTTTTAGCTAATGGAGCATTATCAACCACACTCAAAGAAGAATTAGCTATTCGTAAAAATCTTTTAGAAGCAGACAAGATTGATGCGATTGTTGCTTTACCAGATAAGATGTTCTACTCAACTGGAATTCCTGTTTCATTATGGTTTATTGATATGAATAAGAATTCTGAAGATGAGCGGGATCGTCGTGGAGAAACTTTATTCATTGATGCTCGTGAATTAGGTGAAATGGTAGACCGAACTCACAGAGAATTTAGCGATGAAGATATTAAGAAGATTGCTGACACTTATCATGCATATCGTGGAACCAATGAGCAAAAATATGAAGATATGGCTGGATTCTGTAAGATTGCTAAATTAGATGAAATTGCTAAAAATGATTACGTATTAACACCAGGACGTTATGTTGGGTTAGTTGAACAAGAAGATGATGGAGAACCATATGAAGTTAAGATGGCGAGATTGACTGCTGAATTGAAGAAGCAATTTGAAGAGAGTGATCGACTTCAAGATGAGATAAAGGATGTTTTGAAGGAGTTAGGGTATGAAATATAAAGTTGGAGAGATAGGAAAAGTTATAGGTGGTGGCACACCAAGTACTAAACACGAAGAATACTATACCAGTAGTGGTAAGGGAATAGCTTGGTTGACACCTAAAGACTTAAGTTCTTATTCTAAAATGTATATTGATCATGGATCCCGTGATTTAACTAGTGAGGGATATAATAACTCTTCAGCTAAACTTTTACCTAAGGATTCTGTTTTAATAAGCTCAAGAGCACCTATTGGATATGTAGCAATAGCAAAGAATGAAATTGCTACAAATCAGGGATTTAAAAGTATTATTCCAGATAAAAGTAAAGTATATCCAGAATATTTATACTACTTAATGTTGGAAAATAAATTAAATCTAGAAAAAGTAGCATCTGGTTCAACCTTTAAAGAAGTTTCTGGTAAAGTAATGAAAGAATTTGAAGTCGAAATACCTTCATTATCAAAACAAGAGAAAATTTTGAATCAATTAATACCTATACAAAGGAAAATAGAATTAAACAATCAAATAAATGATAATTTAGCTGCTTAGAAGTATTTATTTAAAAGTTCAGATTTAATCTTTATTAATAAATCGTTTTCTCGTAAATTGCTATTTATTTTTTTGTAGTTTTCTTCTGCAAAGTTGGCGATATTTGAGATAACTTGAGGATTTTCAGGAAATGGAAACTCGAAATCTTTTAATGCTTTTTTATTGAGATGTAGGACAGTTGTACCATTAACATATGTCAAGCAATGACGTTTCATAATATCGCCTTGCATTATTAATGCAAGTAAAAACTTAGAAATTTTATTTTCTTTAGCTGTTACCTTAACCAAGTCCATAGAAAAAATAATTTTATCGTAGTTACCACATGTAAGTATTGGTTCAGCATTACCAATTATTTCAGCATTTTGAGTCAAGTCAGTATGTGCAACCAAAACATCATAAAGATTAGCATATTTTTGAACTTTTATTTCTTTTTGAGGATTAATTTCTTTGAATCCTCTTGCGTTAAATCCACCATTTCTATCAAAGTTCTTTATCGTAGCCATTGCTAAATGACTTGGTGATAGTTCTTTACCCTTATATGAATAACCAGGTGTGACTTCTGCGTAATCTTTAAGAGAAACATAATTCCAATCAGATGGCATTTTCCCATTATTAAATTTTAAATAAGTAAAGAAGTAGTTGCTGATTTCCTTTATTTGCTTAAATAAATTATCATTTATCCTAACAAACCATATTTGAAAGAGGTGAAGTCATGAATTCAATTAAAGAAGAAAGTATAGAGAAAGATGCTCTTGAAACCCTTGCAAAACAGGGCTATCAAGTCATCAAAAGTGAAGTATACAATCATACTAGTAAAATTATCGATGCTGAAAGAAATAATGATCATACTAAGTTCATTCTTGAACCTAGATTGGCTAAAGTCTTAAAAGAATTAAATCCAGGTTATTCAGATGATATTTATCGTCGTGCTCTGCATGAATTTTCAAAATTAGCTGATAATCCAGATATGATGATTAACAATCATTACATGCACAAGTTGCTGATTGAAGGTGTGAAGATAAAGACATCTGAGAATGGAGAAAATAAGACTGTTACTTTGCATGCAATTGATTTTGATAACTGGGAAAATAATGACTTTTTAGCTACTAATCAATTTGAAATTGTACAAGGTGAAAAAAGCCGTAGGACTGATATCACTGTATTTGTTAATGGACTACCTTTAATTACATTTGAGCTTAAAAAGCCTGATAATGAGAATATTACTGTAAAAGAAGCATATGAACAGTTACAAACTTATAAGGCTGAAATCCCAGACTACATGAAATACAATGAAATTCTAATTGCTTCTGATGGAGTTAATGCTCGTGTAGGTTCTTTGACTGCAGGTTTTGATCGTTTTATGAGATGGCGACAACCTAAAAAAGAATTAGTACCAGAAGGTAGTCTGGAACTCGATATTTTAATTGAGTATATGTTGAAGCCTAAAACCTTACTTAATATTATTCAAAACTTTATTATTTTTGAGACCAATGGTGATAGTACAGTAAAAATATTAACTGCATATCATCAATACTATATGGTTAATAAAGCAGTTGTTGCTGCCGAACGTGCTTTGAAATCTAATAGTGATAAAAGAATAGGTGTTGTTTGGCATACTACAGGATCAGGAAAATCTCTATCAATGGTTTTCTTCTCAGGGATTGTTGCCAGAAAACTAGGTAATCCAACTATTCTTGTGATTAATGATAGAAATGATTTAGATGATCAATTATTTGGTACTTTTGCTCAGGCTCATGAATATCTTCAACAAACACCAGATCATGCAGAAAATCGTGATGAAGTTAGAGATTATATGAGTCGTAATTCAGGTGGAATTGTTTTTAGTACAATTCAAAAGTTTTCTCCAGATTTTGAACGTGGGGAAAATGAGATGCCAGTTTTAACTAATCGATCTGATGTAATTGTTATGGCAGATGAAGCTCATAGAACTCAATATGGTTTGCAGGCTGAACTTACTAAGAACGGTGTTAGATATGGTTATGCAAAATATTTGAGGGATGCTTTGCCTAATGCTTCATTTATTGGATTTACTGGTACTCCAATAGATACAGCAGATAAGTCTACTGTAGCGGTTTTTGGTAATTATATTGATGTATATGATATAACTCAATCTGTAGCAGACCACGCAACAGTTAGAATCTTTTATGAAAGTCATATAATTCCTTTAAAACTTAAATCAGGCTCAGAAGAGAAGTTTAATGAGTTGATGAATGAGTATGATTTAAATACCGAAGCTTCTGATTCAGAAAAAGAAGCTCGAAATAAAGAATTAACTAAGCTTGAAGCTATTGCTGGTGCTAAGCAAAGATTGGAAGCTATAGCTAAGCATTTTATATCTCATTTTGAAGCTCGGCAAAAAGAAGAGTTCGGTAAATCTATGATTGTCGAAATCTCTCGAATCAATGCTGTCAAATTATACAATGAGATTATAAAATTGCGTCCAAATTGGGAAAGTTCAGATATCCACAAAGGAAAAATAAAGATCGTAATGACCTCTAGTCCTTCAGATGGCCCAGAACTTTCTAAACATAATACTAGCAAGCAAGACCGTCGTATTTTACAACAACGTATGAAAGACAACTCAGATGAACTTCAAATAGTAATAGTTGTTGATATGTGGCTAACTGGATTTGATGTACCTAGTTTAAATACTTTGTATGTTGATAAACCTATGAAAGGTCATAATTTGATACAGGCGATAGCTCGTGTTAACAGAGTGTTCAAAAATAAAGAAAGTGGCTTGATTGTTGACTACATTGGTATTGCGGATTCTTTAAAACTTGCATTAAGTATTTATTCTAAAGATGACAAAGATCAAGTAGGCATTAATGTCGAAAAGGTTTTGGCACTGCTTAAAGATAAGTACAATATCATTAAAAATGATTTCTTATACGGAATAGACTATTCTGGCTTCGATTCGAAAGATGATATTGTAAGAACTAGGACAGTTAATAAGGTTGCAAATGAGTTAATTGCTGAAGATAAAGAAACAATTCAAAAGTTTTGTGATGTAGTAACAGAAGCTCAAAAGTTATATGCATTAGTGGCAATTCAGCCAGCTGCTCAAGAGATTGGGCCAGAAATAGCATTCTTTAGGTTAGTTAAAGTATTTATCATGAAATTACTTTCTAACAATGATGATCATGAAAGAAAGAATATTGATTATCGCTTACGTCAAATGATTGACCAATCAATAATTGCTGAACCTGAAGTAGATGTATATAAATCTTTGGGATTGGAAAAGCCGAGATTGGATACAATTTCTCCAGAGTTTTTGAAAAAAGTTCAAAATCTAAATGAAAAATCTTTAGCAGTTAGAATTTTGGAGAAAATTCTACGAGGACAGATTAAAATTTGTTTGCAAATGAACATTGTACAAGGTAAGAAATTTCAAGAAATGCTTGAAGCGTCAATTGCTGAATATAATAAACGTGGGATAAACACTGAAATTGTTATTCGAGAGTTGATTGAAATGGCTCAAAAAATTAATGCTGAACAGGAAAAAGGTAAAGATCTTGGTTTAACTCCAGAAGAAATTGCTTTCTATGATGCTTTAGCAAACCATGAAAAAGCTGTACAAGTTTTAGGTGAAGAAAAATTACATTTAATTGCCAAAGAACTAGTAAAGACAGTCAAGGCTAATGCAGGTGTTGATTGGGAACGAAGAGCTGCTGTTCAAGCTAAAATGATAATGGCTGTTAGACACCTTTTAAGAAAATACGGGTATCCACCTGATATTTCAGCTGATGCAACGAAATTGGTGGTTTCTCAAGCAAAACAAATGGCAATTGGACCTATTTAATAAAGTATATTTAGAGTAAATTTCTTCTGTAATGCCAAAATGTTGATAATCAAGGGATATATTCTTTGAAGTATCAATATTTTTTCGTTCTTTTTAGTATGTAACTTAAATTATGTTGGAGAGATTAGTAGTCAAACAAAACGCCAATTCGGATGATGATTATAATTATTAAGTAATTAAAGTGTGCAATGATTATTGCACGCTTTCTTTTTGCTATAATAGAATATAGTAATTTCTTTTTGAGGGGACGCAATTAAATGGCAGAAACAACACCTATGATGAAGCAATATTACGACATCAAGAGTCAGTATCCTGATGCCTTTTTGTTCTATCGTGTCGGGGACTTTTATGAACTTTTTGAAGATGATGCAGTTAAGGGTGCGCAAATCTTAGAATTAACCTTAACTCACCGCTCAAATAAAAGCGAAAATCCAATTCCAATGGCTGGGGTTCCCCACCAAGCTGTGGATTCTTATGTGAATACTTTAGTGGAAAAAGGTTACAAGGTTGCTCTTTGTGAACAACTTGAAGACCCTAAGCAAGCCAAAGGGATGGTTAAGCGTGGAATCATTCAGTTAGTTACACCCGGAACTATGATGAATGAGGGACCTAATGGAGCTAAGGAAAGTAACTATTTAACTTCTGTTTTTTCCACCAAGAGTGGCTTTGGCTTAGCATATTCTGACTTATCCACTGGGGAAATCTTTACCACTCATTTGAAGAGTTTTGCCGATGTGCTAAATGAATTGCTTTCTCTGCGAACTAAAGAAGTAGTTTTTGAAGGCAGTCTTTCTGATAGTCAAAAGGATGTCTTAAAAAAGAGTAACATTACAGTTTCAACACCTATTCAAGACCAAGAAAAGCATGCCGAAGTTTCATATGCAATTCAAAAGTTAAGCAATCAAGCTGAAAAAGATGCAACTAAGCAACTAGTAATTTATTTATTAGTTACTCAAAAGAGAAGTCTAGCTCACTTACAAATTGCCAAGAGTTATGAGGTTTCTCAATACTTACAAATGTCCCACGTTGTTCAAAATAACCTCGAATTAGTGGCTAGTGCCAAGACTGGCAAGAAGATGGGGTCGCTATTTTGGTTACTTGACAAAACTAATACTGCGATGGGAGGACGACTTCTCAAGCAGTGGTTAGCGCGGCCACTTCTTTCAATTAGTGAAATTGAAAAGCGCCAAAAGATTGTTCAAGCAATGTTAGACAACTACTTTACTCGAGAAGGTGTAAAGGATGCACTAAAGGGTGTTTACGATTTAGAGCGTTTAACTGGTCGAATTGCCTTTGGCAGTGCTAATGCGCGCGAACTTTTGCAACTGTCACGTTCTTTAGATGCGATTCCTCAGATTCAAAGTGCCTTATTTGAAAGTGGCGATGAAGATTTAGCTAATTTTGCAGAGCAGATTATTGATTTATCAGAGTTAGCTAAGAAGATTAAAGATACAATTGTAGAAAATCCTCCAATTCTAACTACTGATGGTGGATTGATTCGTGAAGGTATCAATGAACAGCTTGACCGTTATCGCGATGCAATGAACAATGGGAAGACTTGGCTTGCTCAGTTGCAGGCTCAAGAACGTAAAGCAACTGGGATTGAGAATTTAAAGATTGGCTACAACAAGGTCTTTGGCTACTTTATCCAAGTTTCAAAGGGAAATGTTGCCAAGGTGCCAGAAGGCCGTTACATTCGTAAGCAGACTTTAACTGGTTCAGAACGCTACATTACGCCAGAACTTAAAGAACATGAAAATCTAATTTTAGAGGCTGAAAATAAGTCAACGGACCTTGAATACCAAATCTTTTCTGACTTGCGTGAATATATCAAGACCTTCATCCCTAAATTACAAGAACTTGGTAACGCAATTGCCAGCTTAGATGCTTTGACTAGTTTTGCGACAGTTGCAGAAGAAAATAATTATTGTCGTCCAAGTTTCCACCAAGATAGTCAAGAAATTAAAGTAGTCGCAGGCCGTCACCCCGTAGTTGAGAAGGTGCTTGCTGATGGCAGTTATATCCCCAACGACATTCAAATGGCTGATGATACTAGTGTTTTCTTAATTACAGGGCCTAACATGTCAGGTAAGAGTACTTACATGAGACAGATGGCTTTAATAGCCGTAATGGCTCAAGTAGGTTCATTTGTGCCAGCTACTGAAGCAGCTTTACCTATTTTTGACCAGATCTTTACTAGAATTGGGGCAGCCGATGATTTAATTAGTGGACAATCCACTTTTATGGTTGAAATGAGCGAAGCTAATGAAGCCTTGCAAAATGCTACTAAGCGCTCACTTGTCCTCTTTGATGAGATTGGACGTGGTACTGCGACTTATGACGGGATGGCGCTTGCAGGGGCTATCGTGAAGTACTTACATGATAAGGTTGGTGCTAAGACCTTATTTGCAACGCACTATCATGAATTAACTGATATGGAAAAAACACTAGATCATCTTAAAAATATTCATGTTGGTGCAACTCAAGAAAATGGCAATCTAATTTTCTTACATAAGATTTTGCCAGGACCAGCCGATCAATCATACGGCATTCACGTTGCTCAACTTGCTGGCTTACCTAATAAAGTCTTACGCGAGGCAAGCAAGATGCTAAAACGGCTTGAAGCGCAAGGCGCTAATGGACTTGAACCAGCTAGTTTGCAATTAGATCTTTTTAACGAGAAAAATGACAGTGAAGAAACTACTAGCGATGAAGCCATTTCCGATACTGAAAAGCAAGTAATTGAAGATATTAATAACTTGTACTTGGCTGATAAGACGCCACTAGAAGTTATGCAATTAGTAGCATCTTGGCAACAAGATTTAAAGGATGAAGACTAATGGCAAAAATTCATGAATTATCGGAAACTTTAACCAATCAGATTGCGGCTGGTGAAGTTATTGAACGACCAGCTAGTGTAGTTAAAGAACTAGTTGAGAATGCAATTGATGCTAAAGCTAGTCAAATTGAGATTGAATTTATTGATGCTGGTCTAAAAGAAGTAATCGTTCGCGATAATGGTAGTGGTATTGCAAGTGAAGACTTAGACTTAGCCTTTCGCCGTCATGCTACCAGCAAAATAAGCAAAGAACGTGATCTTTTTAAGATTGCAACTCTGGGCTTTCGTGGAGAAGCGTTAGCTTCAATTGTTGCTGTGTCACATACTGAAGTAATAACAAGTACTGATGGTATTAAAGGTGTGAAGGCTGAATTTGCTGGTGGGGAAAAGCTAAGCGAAGAAACTCATGCTAGTACAAAGGGAACTGAAATCAAAGTTAGTGATTTGTTCTACAATACGCCAGCTCGGTTGAAATATTTAAAGAGTCCACGGACCGAAACAATGAAAATTGTGGACATTGTGAATCGACTAGCACTTGGACATAGTGAGGTTGCCTTTACTTTAAAAAATGAAGGTAAACTGCTTTTAAAAACGCCAGGCAATAATAACTTACGCCAAGATTTAGCCAATATTTATGGGCGATTTATTGCTAAAGATATGATTGAATTTAGTAAAGAAGATCCAGATTTTAAGGTAAGTGGATTATTATCTACGCCTGAGACTACGAGATCAAATCGCAATTTTGTATCGATCTTGCTTAATGGGCGTTACATTAAAAACTATCAATTAACCAAGGCAATCTTAGCCGGCTATGGTAGTAAAATTGCTCAAGGACGCTATCCAATAGCTGTCATCTTGATAGAACTTGACCCATTTTTAGTCGATGTAAATGTACACCCTACTAAAGAACAAGTTAGACTATCAAAAGAAAAAGAACTTAGTCGGCTAATTACTGAGGGAATTTCTACTGCTTTATTAGAAAATACTAGTCAAGTAAGTGCTTTAGCGAATTTAAATAAAGAAGTAGACAGACAAGACCAATTAGCTTTTAATCTTAACAAAAATGTGGTTGATACAACTCGTACTTATGAAGAAAAGCCTGCTAAAGAAGAAAAGCAAATTGCTGATCAAGAGGCTAATTATGTTGATTTAAATCAAGTTCGAGAAGATGATCGTTATGTTTTAACTGCTAGTTGGGATAAAAATGTTGCAATTCAAGTAAGCTTAACGCCATTTACCTCAAAAGATACTGATAGCTCAGAAGATAGTTTACTAACCAAGGGCGATGAAAAAATAGCCTATTCTTTGCCATATTTAACTTATTGTGGTCAGGTAGGAGCCTATATTTTAGCAAGCAATGAGGATGATTTATACTTAATTGATCAAGTGAGTGCTCAGCGTGCTTTAAAATATCGCGATACTTTAAAGCAGATGCAGGAGAAAGATTATCAACAAACCTTACTAACTCCTCTTGTTTTAGATTTTGGCAGTGAAGACTACTTAGAAATTAAAAATCACTTATCAGAACTAAAAGAGCTGGGATTAATTTTAGAAGATTTTGGTCAGAATTCACTTCTTTTGCCTAGTTATCCACTCTGGTTAAAAGATGAATCTGAGCGAAATATTCGAGAACTGTTAGATTTATTTTTGACCAGCAAAAAAGATAATCTAACTAGCATTAAGTCTAGCCTTGCTAAAGCAGAAGTAAGAAGACAAGTACGTAAAGAAAAGCTTACAAAAGAAGGCGCTCAAAACCTGCTTGAACAACTAGCAAGTTTAGCTGATCCATATCATGATCCATTTGGACAATTAATTATTGTCAAAATTACTGATACGGAACTTGACCATATGTTTAAAAAAGGTGAATAAGAATGTATGAATATTTAGAAGGAACTGTTACAATCATTACGCCAAGTTTCATTGCATTAGATGTGGGTGGACAAGGCTTTAAGATTTTTAGTGCAAAGCCATATAGCTATAGTGAAGGCCAACGGATTCGGGTTTATGTTGAGCAAGTTGTGCGTGATAATGATATTAGTTTATATGGTTTTGAAAGTAGCGATGAAAAACAATTATTTTTGAAGCTACTTAGTGTAAGTGGAATCGGACCCAAAAGTGCCATGGCTATTATGGCAGCTGAAAGTAGCGATTCGCTTGCTAAAGCAATTGAAAATGGAGAAGTTAACTACTTAACCAAGTTTCCAGGTGTTGGGAAAAAGACCGCTTCCCAAATTGTGCTTGATTTAAAGGGTAAATTAGGTAGTTATGTTGAACAAGATTTGTTTACAGCTGATACTTCTCAAGCTCTTAGTGATGCTTTATTAGCTTTGTCAGCTTTAGGATATACTAAAAAAGAAGTCGAAAAAGTTAAGCCAAAACTTGAAAAATCAAGCTTTGATACAGCAGATGAGTATATTAAAGAAGGTCTCAAGCTGTTGCTCAAGAAGAAATAAATAAAATAAACCAATTTAAGGAAGTGAAATGATGGACGAAGATAGCAGAGTGGTAGCTGGTGAAGAAGAACAAGAAGATTTGCAAGATGAATTAAGTTTGCGTCCCCAATCTTTTAGTCAATATATTGGGCAAAAAAGAGTTAAGTCAGAAATGGAAATTTACATCCAAGCTGCTAAAAAAAGGGATGAAGCTTTAGACCATGTCTTGCTTTATGGACCACCTGGTTTAGGGAAGACTACTATGGCTTTTGTAATTGCGAATGAATTGGGAGTTAATTTAAAAAACACTTCCGGTCCAGCGATTGAAAGGGCTGGCGATTTAGTGGCCTTACTATCGGATCTTGATCCGGGGGATGTTTTGTTTATTGATGAAATTCACCGCTTGGCTAAGCCAATTGAAGAAATTCTTTATTCAGCAATGGAAGATTATTATGTTGATATTGTAGTGGGAGAAGGTTCGACTAGTCATGCGGTACACGTACCACTTCCTCCTTTTACATTAATTGGGGCAACAACTAGAGCAGGGGACTTATCAGCACCATTAAGAGATCGTTTTGGAATTGTTGAGCATATGCAATACTACACAATTGGTGATTTAGAAAAAATTATTCAACGCTCTAGTGAAGTTTTTGCCACTAAAATTGGTAAAGAAGCCGCTCATGAATTGGCTAGAAGAAGTCGGGGAACGCCAAGAGTGGCTAACAGGCTTTTGAAGCGAGTACGAGATTATGCTCAAGTTAAAGAAGAAAACAAAATTTCTTTAGCTACAACCAAGTATGCCTTAGATCAATTGCAAGTGGATAATGAAGGGCTAGATTTAACTGACCGCAAGATTTTAAGAACAATTATTGAAGCTTATCATGGTGGACCAGTTGGAATTAGAACTTTGGCAGCAAATATTGGAGAAGATACAGATACAATTGAAGCCGTCTATGAGCCATATTTGCTTCAGCATAAGTTTATTACGATGACACCGCGTGGTCGCGTAGCCACTCAGAAAGCTTATTTGCAACTGGGGATACCACTTCCTGAAGAAAGTTAAACTTAATTTCTAGTAAAGTTTGTATAGTTTTGTATAATATAAAGTAGATATTTTTATGAGGTGAAGAAATGAATATTTCATTTATGGCTGCAGCAGCCGGTTTTGGTAGTTATTCAACAATCCTTATGATGGTTGTTTTAGTTGGTTTTACATACTTTTTCATGATTAAGCCACAAAAGAAGCGTCAACAACAAGCAATGGATATGCTTTCTAAGCTTAAAAAGGGCGATAAAGTAATTTTAGTAAGTGGCTTACATGCTAAGATTGATTCAGTTAATGACAAGAACAAGACAGTTGTTGTTGATGCTGATGGAATTTTCTTAACTTTTAGTAAAATGGCAGTTCGCCAAGTAGTTGAAGCTGCTCCTGAACAAGAAGTTAAGCCAGCAGAAACTGAAGAAAAAGCTGCTTCAGAAGAAGAAAAAGCTAACGAAGACAAGTAAGATTAGGCGCCGTGAGGCGTTTTTTCTATGTCTAAAACTAGAATGTTGTAAAATGATTTATGAATGTGAGTAACTGATTTAGAAGGGATGACTATGAAAAATATACCGGTAATTATGACTATTTTGGGTGGCAGTGGTGATTTAGCCCATCGGAAATTGTACCCAGCTTTATTTAATTTATTTGAGCAGGGGTTGATTAAAGATAATTTTGCAGTAATTGGTACTGCACGTCGACCTTGGAGCCATGAATATTTACGTGAGCAGGTTATTGATGCTGTCCATGAAAATGACAAAAATGTGGATGAAAATCACTTAAAGCAATTTGCAAGCCACTTTTACTATCAATCACATGATGTAACTAATACTGAACACTACCAAGCGATTAAAGACTTGGCTAATGACTTAGACAGTCGATACAGCGCTCAAGGAAATCGAATTTTTTACATGGCAATGGCTCCACGCTTTTTTGGAACGATTGCGACTCATATTAACGATCAAAAGCTGATGGGTAGTGGATTTAATCGAATTGTTGTTGAAAAACCTTTCGGCAGAGATCTTGCTTCAGCTAGCGAACTAAATGAAGAAATTAAGGCTTCATTTAGTGAAGATTCAGTATATAGAATTGATCATTACCTTGGTAAAGAGATGATTCAAAATATTTTACCAATGCGCTTGTCTAATCCATTAATTAAAAATATTTGGTCAGGTGAATTTATTAAGAATGTCCAAGTTACACTAGCTGAAAACTTAGGTGTTGAAGCTCGTGGTGGATATTATGAAACTTCAGGTGCTTTGCGTGATATGGTTCAAAATCATATCTTCCAAATAATTACTTTACTGGCAATGGGGGAACCGACTGCACTTAGCTCAGAAGCAATTCATGCTAAGAAGCAAGAATTACTTGATAGTATGGTTATTCCTTCAGTTGATGAAGTCAAAAAAACTTTTGTTAGAGCACAATATGCAGGAACAGACGACACTTTCGGCTACTTACAAGAACCTAATGTTGATCCTGATTCCAAGACTGAAACTTTTGCGGCAGGGAAAGTTAAATTTACCAAAGGCCCTTTAGCTAATGTCCCAATTTACTTTAGAACAGGTAAAAAAATGCGGGAAAAGAAGAACCGAATTGATATCGTCTTAAAGCATATGAATAACTTATACGGACAAGCTCATTCCAATAATATTACAATTATTATTGACCCTAAGAGTGAGATTTATTTCACAATCAATGGTAAGAGAATTTCTGAGCCAGGTATTCGTCGTGAAAACTTAGCTTATGAATTTTCAGATTATGAAAACTCATTAGTTCCTGATGGTTATGAACGCTTATTACATGATGTTTTTGTTGGAGATCAAACTAATTTCACACATTGGAGTGAACTTGCTAAGTTTTGGGAATTTATTGATGCAGTTGAAGCTGCTTGGCAAAGTGAAAATGAATCTGTTGAAAAATTAATTCAATATCCACAAGGAAAGTTAGGACCAAAACAAGCTGGTGAAATTTTTGAAAGTCCAACTGAACGTTGGATTTATGAATAATGGATTTACTTCCCAAAAATGATTTTCATCGTAAAATTATTCATTTAGATATGGATGCATTTTATGCATCAGTTGAAATGAGAGATAATCCAGCTTTAAAAAATAAGGCTTTAGTAATTGCTCATGATCCTCGTGAATATAATGGACATGGTGTAGTTGCTACTGCTAATTATTTAGCTCGGCAATATGGGATAAATTCAGCAATGCCAGCAATTGAAGCTGTTAAAAGAATTCCCAAGGATAAGCTGGTTTTTGTTACACCTAATTTTGATAAGTATCGCCAAGTTTCAGCTCAAGTTCATGAAATTATGCATGCTGTAACTGATCAAGTGGAAAGTGTCGCTTTAGATGAAGCATATATGGATGTAACCAGTAATAAACTAGGAAATTATAGTGCTATTGAACTGGGCAGTTATATGCAAGAGAGAATTTACAAGGAGTTACAGCTAGGAGCTAGCTTTGGTGTGAGTTACAATAAGTTCTTAGCCAAAATGGGGTCTGAATATGCTAAGCCTTTTGGAAGAAGTGTGATTCTGCCTCAAGAAGCCCTGACTTTTCTTGCAGACCAGCCAATAAAAAAATTTCCTGGCGTTGGAAAAAAGACCCAAGGTACTTTTCAAGCATTGGGATTAAAAACTGGTAAGGATTTACAGAAACTAACAGTAAAAGAGTTAACTACATTATTTGGAAAATTCGGTTATCAACTAGCGCTTCATGCACATGGAATTGATTTCTCGCCTGTTAAGGCGCAACGTAAACGAAAATCAATTGGAAAAGAAAATACTTTTTTGCCAGTATTATTTGATCAAAATGAAATTTTGCGGAATTTAAGGAATTTTGCTGAGAGTATTAGTAAGCAATTAAAAGAAAAAAAGTTGCAAGGTAAGGTAGTAACAATTAAGGTGCGAACGCCTGATTTTGTTACTAAAACTAAGCGTAAAACTTTATCTCAATTTACCAATGATGAGCAGATAATTTATCAAGCTAGTTATGAGTTACTTAATCAAATTGATTATCGGACCGCTGGCATTCGTCTGCTTGGAATTAGTGTTAGCCAGCTTGAAAATAACCGCTATACGGAAATAAATCTTGGTTTATTTTCAACTGATTGGTAAAATATATTCTTTATCTGATAGAATTTATATTGAGTTTATTTAAACATAAAGGAGCACATTATTATGTCTAATACTACTTTTGATGAAATCTATGCCAAAATTAAAGAATACGACACTATTATCTTGCATCGTCATATTAGTCCTGATCCTGATGCAATTGGTTCTCAAGCAGGTCTTGGCCGCTCAATTAAATTAGCCTTTCCAGAAAAGAGAGTTTTATATGCTGGTGTTGATTGGGGCGACTTAACTTGGATTAATAAAGGTGACGACATTAAGGATGAAGACTATAAGGGTGCCTTAGTTATTACAACTGATACTGCTGATCGACCACGTGTTTCAGATCAACGGTATGACATGGGAGATTTCTTAATTAAGATGGACCATCACCCTAATGTAGATCCTTATGGTGATTTATATTATGTAAATGATCAAGCTCCTGCAGCTAGTGAAATTATTGCCGATTTCTTAATTAGTCAAAAAATGCCAATTACAGCTGAAGTTGCTTTGCCAATTTATGCGGGAATTGTAGGAGATACTGGACGTTTCATGTATCCAGAAACAACTGCTCATACATTTGAAATTGCAGCAATGCTTGCAAAAACTGGTATTGATTTGACACAAATTGCTAGAAACATTAGTGACGTAACTTTCAAGCAAGCTAAGCTTCAAAGTAGTGTATTAGATTACATGACGGTTGATAAATCAGGTGCAGCTTATGCAGTGTTGACTCAAGCTGATTTGAAGAAGATGGGAGTTACAACTGAAGAAGCTTCTGTTACTGTTTCAACTCCTGGTAGAATTAAAGATATTTTGACTTGGAGTGTGATTGTTGAATTAGAAGATGGTACATACCGAGTACATTATCGTTCAAAGGGCCCAGTAATTAATGGGTTAGCTGCTAAACATAATGGTGGAGGTCATGCCCTAGCAAGTGGTGCTAAGGCTAAAGATGAAGCAGAAATTAAACAAATTTTTGCAGAATTAATTGATGTTACAAATAAATATAAGGAAGAACATGAATAATATTTTTTTAGATTCACGAATTAACGAAAATCTTCAAGCAGGTCTTGCAAAAATTAACTTCCAAAAACCAACTAAGGTGCAATCGGAAGTTATTCCAGTCTTTTTGACAGGTAAGAATATGCTAGTTCAAGCGGCAACTGGTTCTGGAAAAACTCATGCTTACTTAATTCCAGCCCTTAACGAAGTAATTACAAGTAGTCAAACTACTCAAGTAGTTGTTACCGCACCAAGCCGTGAATTAGCGCAGCAACTTTATACAGTTGCTCGTCAATTGAGAGATGCAAGTAGTTTAGATATTTCAATTTCTCTTTTGGCAGGTGGTAGTGATCGTGATCGGCAAATTTCTAAAGCGGAAAGTAAGGCACCACAAGTTATAGTTGCAACTCCTGGTAGATTACTTGATTTCGCCAAGAAAAGAATTATCAATTTAGAAAACACTAAGTGTTTTATTATTGATGAAGCAGATATGTCACTTGATTTAGGATTTTTAGGTGATATTGACCAAGTTGCAGCACGAATGCCTAAGACAGTTCAAATTGCGGCCTTTTCTGCGACAATTCCTGTTAAGTTAGATAACTTTTTGCGGAAGTATATGCAAAAGCCTGAACGAATCATTATTGAAAATCCAGCTGTTATTGCTCCAACAATAAAAAATGATTTACTTGATATTGGTTCAAAAGATCGAAAGAATATTTTATTTAAGTTGCTAACAATGGGGCAACCATATTTAGCCTTAGTTTTTGCAAATACTAAGCAAAAAGTAGATGAAGTTGCTAAATATTTACAGGATCAAGGATTGAGAGTTGCTAAAATTCATGGTGGTATTACTGAAAGAGAAAGAAAGAGAACTTTACGTTTAGTTCGCCAAGGTGATTTTCAATATGTTGTTGCTACTGATTTAGCAGCTAGAGGAATTGATATTGATGGTGTTAGTCTGGTAATTAACTACGAATTGCCTAAAGATTTAGAGTTTGTAATTCATAGAATTGGTCGAACAGGCCGTAATGGATTAAAGGGGCATGCGATTACCTTAATCCGTGAAGAAGAAATGAACTTGGTAGGGCAATTAGAACATGTTGGTGTTCAATTCGATTTTGTTGAATTGAAAAATGGTGAATTAGTAGAAAGAACGCACTATCATCGCCGTAATCAAAGAAGTGCAACTAATCATAAATTAGACAATCGTTTGATTGGCTATGTTAAGAAAGCAAAAGTTAAGAAAAAGCCTGGCTATAAAAAGAAAATTAAAAAGGCTATTGCTGAAGATGCTAAACAAAAGCGGAAGCTTGAAAAAAGGCATGAAGCAAGAGTTCAAAAACGTCGTCGCAAACGCAAACGCGTTGACAAATAATGACTAAGTAGTAAAATTATTTTCAGCTTAAGATATGTTTTTTACCAATCTTATTTACAGAGAGGGAAGTTTTGGTGGGAAATCCTAATAAGAAGTAAAAAATGCTCCTTTAAGTTCTTAAATTTCGATATTAAAGTGGTAACAAACACTGTTGCAATCAAGGTGGTACCGCGCGTTGGCGTCCTTGAATATGTGCAATAGTGTTTTTTTATACAAGGAGATAACGATGAAGAAGCTTACAAGTTCAGAGTTTCGGCAAATGTACCTAGATTTCTTTAAAGAACATGGTCACATGGTTTTGCCATCACAATCACTAATCCCTCAAGATGATCCAACTTTGCTTTGGATTAACTCAGGGGTTGCAACTATGAAGAAGTATTTCGATGGTTCTGTGGTCCCTAAGAATCGTCGAATTACTAGTTCACAAAAGTCAATCAGAACTAACGATATTGAAAATGTTGGTAAAACAGCTCGTCACCAAACTTTCTTTGAAATGCTTGGTAACTTCAGTGTTGGTGATTACTTTAGAGATGAAGCTATTCCTTGGGCTTGGGAATTTTTGACTAGTCCTAAGTGGCTTGGTTTAGATAAAGACAAACTTTTCTGTACTGTCTACCCTAAAGATGTTGACTCACAAAAGGTTTGGGAAAAAGCAGGGATGCCAAAGGACCATATCATTAAATTAGAAGATAACTTCTGGGATATTGGTGAAGGCCCATGTGGTCCTGATACTGAAATCTTTTATGACCGTGGTCAAGAAAACAATGACGTGGCTGAAGATGACCCTGAAAACTTCCCAGGTGGTGAAAATGCCCGTTACCTTGAAATTTGGAACATTGTGTTCTCACAATACAATCACTTACCAAATGGTGAATATGTTGATCAACCACATAAGAACATCGATACAGGGATGGGACTTGAACGGGTACTTTCAATCTTACAAGATGCTCCAACTAACTTTGAAACTGACTTATTCTTACCAATGATTCATGAAACTGAAAAGATGAGTGCTGGTAAGAAATATGGTGCAAATAAAGAAGATGATATTGCCTTTAAGATTATTGCGGACCACGTTCGGGCAGTTTCCTTTGCAATCGGTGATGGAGCTCTCCCATCAAATTCAGGCCGTGGCTATGTATTACGTCGTTTGATTAGACGTGCTGACTTGAATGGTAAGCGTTTGGGCATTAATGGGGCTTTCCTTTACAAGTTAGTTCCAGTTGTGGGTAAGATTATGGAAAGCCACTATCCAGAAGTCTTAAAGCAAGCTTCATTCATTCAAAAAGTAATTAAGAATGAAGAAGATCGTTTTGGTGCAACTCTTGAATCAGGCCTTTCTTTGCTTGACGACTTAATCGAAAAGGCTAGTGCAAGTGATGATAAGACCATTTCTGGTAAAGATGCCTTCAAATTATTTGACACTTATGGCTTCCCATATGAATTAACTTTTGAAGCAGCTCAAGATAAAGGCTTAAAGGTTGATAAGGCCGGCTTTGATAAAGAAATGGACGCTCAAAAAGAACGTGCTAGAAAAGCTCGTGGTGACCTTCAATCAATGGGACGTCAGGACGAAACTTTGATGAATATCAAAGATAAGTCAGAATTTGAATATGGCGTTTATGAAGAAAAACATGCTAAATTAATTGATATCGTTGTTGATGATAAGCTTGTTGATAAAGCTGATGGTGAAACTGCTACTTTAATCTTTGATAAGACTCCATTTTATGCAGAACGTGGTGGACAAGTGGCGGACCATGGTGATATTTACGACCAAAATGGTGATTTGGTTGCTAAAGTTACTGATGTTCAACATGCACCAAATGATCAAAACTTACACTTTGTTGATCTTGTTTTACCAATGGAAAAAGGTAAAGAGTATGTCTTAAAGATTGACGCTCACCGCCGTGAAGGTTTGCGTCACTCACATACTGCAACTCACTTAATTCATGCTGCACTTCGTGAAGTATTAGGAGAACATACTCACCAAGCTGGTTCTTTAGTTGATCCTGACTTCTTGCGTTTCGACTTTACAGCAATTGACCCAATGACTCCACGCGAAATTGAAACGGTTGAGCGCTTAGTTAATCAAAAAATTTGGGAAAATATTGATGTTAAGACAACTATTACTGATCCTGAAACTGGTAAGAAGATGGGGGCTTTAGCCTTATTCAATGGTAAATATGGCGACAAGGTTCGAGTTGTTCAAATCAATGACTTTTCAATTGAATTCTGTGGGGGGACACACTGTTCTAACACAGCTCAAATTGGCATTTTCAAGATTATTTCTGAACAAGCTATTGGTGCAGGTATGCGCAGAATTGAAGCTGTAACAAGTGAAAAAGCTTATGAATACTTAACTAACCGTGATGCTTTACTTGAAGAAATTAAGCAAGAAGTTAAGGCTACTAAGGTTGAAGATATTAAGACTAAGATTACTTCACTAGAAGAAGAATTACATGCTAGTCAAAAGAAAGCCGCAGAACTTGAATCTGAAATTAATGCAGCTAAAGCAAGCGATATTTTTGAAAATGTTCAAGAAGTCAATGGCTTGAAAGTTATTGCAGCTATGGCTGATGTAAATGGAATGAATGATTTACGTGAACTTGCTGATAACTGGAAAGCTTCTAACAAGAGTGATGTTTTGGTACTTGCTTGTGCCAATGATGGCAAAGCTAATATGGTTATTAGTTTAGCTGACGCAGCCTTAGATAAAGGACTTAAAGCTGGTAACTTAATTAAAGTTGCAGCACCTGTCTTTGGTGGTGGCGGTGGTGGCCGTCCCAACATGGCACAGGCTGGTGGTAAGAATCCTGCTGGACTTAAAGAAGCTATTACAGCTGTAATTAACGAGATTAACAAGTAAAATTAATTGTTTTAACCGCGTTTTTCAAGTAGAATTGCCATAGGAGGAATGAAAAATGAGTTCGCTAGATAAAACTATGCATTTTGATTTCAATCAAAATAAAGGCAAAAATGTTTATGATACTTTACAAGATGTTTATAATGCTCTTGAAGAAAAAGGTTATAATCCAACTAACCAGATCGTAGGATATTTACTTTCTGGCGACCCAGCATATATTCCTCGGCATAATGATGCACGTAACTTGATTTTGAAACATGAACGTGATGAAATTATCGAGGAATTAGTCAAGAGTTACTTAGGTAAGGACAAGTAATGCGCTTATTAGGCCTTGATGTTGGTTCAAAGACCGTTGGTGTAGCAATTAGTGATGAACTAGGGCTTACTGCACAAAAACTAGAAACAATCTCAATTGATGAAACTCGGCACAATTTTGGTATGAAAGCAATAAAGAAAATAGTGCGAGAATATGATGTAACTGGTTTTGTACTAGGTCTACCTAAAAATATGGATGGTTCTGATGGTGCAAGTGTGAATCGAAGTAAGAATTACGGTAAGAGATTAGAAGAAAAATTTTCTTTGCCAGTTGCTTATTCTGATGAGCGTTTGACGACAATTGAAGCAGATCGTGTTTTGATTGAAGAAGCTGAAATCCATGACCGTAAAAAAAGAAAAGAAGTCATTGATCAAATGGCTGCGGTTTTAATTTTACAGAATTATTTAGATTTAAAGAGAAGGAACACTGATGGCAGCAACAATTAATCCAGGTGATGATAAAGATCGCCAAATTACCTTAATTGATGATCAAGGTAATGAAGAATTATTTGAAGTTTTATTCACCTTTCATTCAGATGATTATGATAAAAGTTATGTGTTATTATACCCAGCTGCAATTGCTGAAGATGAAGATATTGAAGTTCAAGCTTTTAGTTATGATGCAAATGCAGATGGTGATGTAACAAGTAGCGATTTGCATGAAATTGAATCAGATGAAGAATGGGCCATGGTTCAAGGAGTCTTGAACACATTCTTAGATGATGATCGTTTAAGCGGTGAATAATTAAAGGGACTGGTTTAGGCCGGTCCTTTTTTATAGGTTAAAGGAAATATGAATCATAAGATTTTAAAAATATTAGAATATCCACGAATTACTGAAAAACTAGCTCAAGAAGCAATTACAGATACAGCTAAAAAACAAGCGCGTGATTTACAACCGAGTGACAATTCTGTTCAAGTTAGGATAATGCTTGCTCAAACACGTGCTGTAGCAAATTTACTACGGATTAGGGGACAATTACCTATTGTTAATTTTAAGCCCTTAGACGGTAGCTTAAAGCGCTTAAAGGTAAAGGCTAGTTTGAATGCAGAAGAATTAGCAAATATTTTACTTATTTTGACATTAGCCAAAGAAATTAATGACTTTATTGAAAAAAATGTAGATGCTGAACTTGATTTAAGGGCAATTGATAAGATTTTAGAAGATTTGGATGTCCCTACTGAATTGTTATCTGAACTAAAACATTCAATTGATTTTGATGGTAGTGTGCTAGATTCAGCATCTAACGAATTAGCCAAGTTAAGACATGATATTGCTGCTAACGAAGAAGAAATCAAAAATAAAATGGCTTCTTTAACTAAATCAGCAAGTAAATACTTATCAGAGGGCTTGGTTACCATTCGTGATGATCGGTATGTATTGCCGGTTAAGCAAGAATTTAAAGGAAAACTCGGTGGGGTTGTCCATGATCAAAGTGCCAGTGGGCAAACTTTATTCGTAGAACCAGAAGCAGTTTTGAATTTAAATAACCGACAACAAAGTTTGTTAGCTCAAGAGCGGAAAGAAATTCGCAAAATTTTAAAACATTTATCAGCTTTAGCTGGCGAAGATAGAGAACAATTGCGAAATATTGGCATTGCACTGACAGAACTTGATTTCTTACAAGCTAAAGCTAAATTAGCTAAAAAAATGAAAGCTTCTGAGCCAATGATTTCAGATAATCATGAAGTACTTTTAAGACAAGCGCGACATCCTTTGATTGATCCAGAAAAAGTAGTGCCAAATGATATTAGTTTAGGGATTGATTTTGACACGATGTTAATCACTGGTCCTAATACTGGTGGTAAAACAATAACATTAAAAACTCTGGGCTTAATTCAATTGATGGCCCAATCTGGTTTGTTTATTCCCACAAATGAAAATAGTCAAGTGGGCGTGTTTGGTGAGATTTATGCTGATATTGGTGATGAACAATCTATTGAGCAATCTTTGAGTACTTTTTCATCACACATGAATGACATTATTTATATCATGAAGCATGTAAATAAAAACACTTTGGTCTTAATTGATGAAATTGGGGCAGGTACGGATCCAGAAGAAGGAGCTAGTTTGGCAATTGCGATTTTGGATGAGTTGCGAGAACATGGTGCTAAAATCATGGTAACAACTCACTATCCTGAACTTAAACTTTATGGTTATAACCGTGATCGAACTACTAATGCTTCAATGGAATTTGATGTGAAGAATTTGACACCAACTTATCTTTTACAAGTTGGTATTCCAGGTTATTCAAATGCATTTGCCATTACCAGACGTTTAGGAATGAATGAGAAAGTCGTCAAAAAAGCTGAAAGCTTGACTAAAGATTCTGATTCTGAACTAAATAAAATGATTGCTCGTTTAAATGAACAAACAAAAGAAGTGACAGCTAAGCGTAAGTTTTTAGCTAAAAATTTGGAGAAATCTGAGGAGCTTCTCAAGAAGTTACAAGATGGCTTAGACATTTATAACCAACGCTTACAAAAACAATTAGAATTTGCAAATGAACGTGCTAATGAAGTGGTCGCTAAAAAACGCAAAAAGGCCGAGGCGATTATTGCGGAATTAGAAAAGCAAAAAGCAAGTGGTGCAGCAATTAAAGAAAACAAGTTGATCGATGCTAAGGGTAATTTCAATAAGTTAGCCAAAGAAGCTGATAATTTAGCCAATAATAAAGTTTTAAAAAGAGAAAAAAAGCGTCATAATGTTGCGGTTGGTGATCAGGTTAAGGTCTTATCATATGGTCAAGTAGGGACGATTACTAAAAAACTATCTGAACATGACTATGAAGTTCAAATGGGGATTGTTAAGCTTAAAGTGACAGATCGTGATATTGAAAAAGAAGCCAGTAAAGCTCCTAAGAAAAAGCAAACAATTGTCCGGACAACTCGAAAGCTTAATCGAGCAAACGCAAGCAGTCAGCTAGATTTACGAGGACAGCGCTATGAAGAAGCAATGGTTAATTTAGATCGGTATATGGATACGTCTTTATTAGCAGGCTTAGGTAGTGTCGTAATTGTTCACGGAATTGGTACGGGAGCAATTAGACAAGGAGTTTGGCAATATTTGAAGTCTAGCCGCCATGTCAAAAGTTTCAATTATGCACCAGCTAATGAAGGTGGAAATGGTGCAACTATAGTTGAGTTAAAATAATGAGCAAGTTACTTGCAAAAAGTAAGTATAAACCATAAACTTAAAGTACAAATTCAAAAACAAAATTATTTTTAGATTAGAGGTAGTTAAAATGGTTGAAGCTTTAACTGATCAAAACTTTGCTGAGGAAACTAAGGAAGGCGTAGTTTTAACTGACTTTTGGGCAACCTGGTGTGGACCTTGTCGAATGCAATCACCAATTATTGACCAATTGGCAGAAGAACGCCAAGATGTAAAATTTACCAAAATGGACGTTGATGAAAATCAATCAACAGCTAAGAATTTGGGAATTATGGCAATTCCTACGTTAATTATTAAAAAAGATGGTGAAGTTGTAGATCGGATTACTGGTTATACACCTAAAGAAAAATTAGATGAAATTTTAGATCAATATACTGACTAATAATTACATAAAAAGCTACTTCAAAACGAAGTAGCTTTTTTATGTAATTAATATTGAGCAATGATTTGAACTTTTTTTTCTTTGTCGTTAATGACAACGTTACTTTCACAATCACGTTGATTTTCACTAGCTAAGCAAGCACTAATAATGCCAGCTTCAAGTTCGAAATCTTTAGTATCACTATTTAAACGATCTTCCACAATTTGACCACTTAATTCAAAAGTGGCCCCGACTCTTTTTTCACTGATTAATTTTAAATCACCAAATTGTGCCATTTGGAAGAAATCGATTAGAGAGTCAGTATCGCTTAATGCATATTTATTAGCGATTTTTTTACCAGCCCAATAAAGAATTTCTTTGGTATCTTCCCCTAAAATAGTTGGTAATAAAAAATCACGATAGAGTTGATTAATAAAATATGAGTGTTCGTTATTTTCTTGCATAGCTTTCCATCCCTTTGTATTCTTTTCTATTTTACATTAAACTAGTGGAAGCGAAAAATATTTTTTACAAGTCTGAGGAGAAAAATTAATGGATAATCGACCAATTGGATTATTAGATTCCGGATTAGGTGGCTTAACCGTCCTCAAAAAGGTTATGAAGAAACTACCAAATGAAGCAACGGTTTTTATTGGTGATCAAGCACATATGCCATATGGTGATAAAACAACTGAGGAAGTAATAGAATTAACAAGAAAAAGTGTTGATTTTTTACTATCCAAAAATGTAAAAGTAATTATTTTTGCATGTAATACAGCAACTGCTGCTGCAATGGAAGTGATTCAAAAAGAAATTGCCCCCCAAATTATTGGAGTTATTCAATCAGGTAGTTTGGCTGCTGCTAAGATTACTAAAAACAATAAAGTGGCAGTAATTGGTACACATGTTACGATTGAATCGCATGCTTATAGCAAAGAAATTAAGTTCCGCAACCCTGATATTAAAGTTACAGAACTTGCAACACCTAAATTAGCACCACTTGTTGAGGCACAACGTGATTTCGCTTACAATGTTGATGTGGTAAGGGATAGTTTGGACTCCCTAAAAGGAAAAGATTTTGATACAATGGTTTTAGGTTGTACTCATTATCCAATTATTGAGAAAGAAATTTCTGAAATTGTTGGTAGTACAATTAAGCTAGTAGATCCTGCTGATCAGGTTGCTCAATACACTGAAAATATTTTAAAGCGGGATGGAATGCTAGCTGGAGAAAAAGGAAAGCATGAATACTATACGACCGGTGACTGTAAAAAGTTTACGGAAATTGCTCGTAAATGGTTAGATGATCCGCAGTTAGTAGCTAATCATGTAGAAACGGGAGAAAGGTAATGAATAAAGTTTTATTATTTGCAACTAATAACCAAAACAAGGTTAAAGAATTAAAAGCTGCTTTTCAAAAGGCAGGATTAGATATTGAAATTAAAACTAATGCGGACTTAGAAGCAGCTCCACATGTTAGTGAAAATGGCAGCACATTTGAAGAAAATGCCACTTTAAAGGCTCACACTTTAGCAGAATTTTCTAAATTGCCTACTTTAAGTGATGATTCAGGTTTAGTTGTTGATAAATTAAATGGTGCTCCTGGTGTTCATTCAGCAAGATATGGTGGAGAAGCACATAATGATGCAAGAAATAATGCTAAGTTGCTTGCATCTTTAGGTGGTATTCCTGAAGAAGAAAGATCTGCAAAGTTTTGCTCAACTTTTGTTTTATCAATGCCTGGACATTTTGATAAGGATTTAGTTGTAACTGGTGAATGTGAAGGTGTGGTTTTAGCAATTCCTCGTGGGCATGATGGTTTTGGCTATGATCCATTATTCTATGTTCCAGAAAAAGGCAAAACTTTTGCTGAAATGACTACGGATGAAAAGAACGAAGTATCTCATCGTGGTAAAGCACTTAAACAATTAGTAGAGAAGTTGCCAGCTTGGCTTGAACAATTTTAAGAGGTAGATTATGCCATTTGTACATATTGAATTAATTAAGGGCAGAAGTCCTGAACAATTAGAAAATTTAATGAAAGATGTTACTGATGCTGTTCACAAAAATACAGGCGCTCCTAAAGAACACATCCATGTAATTATCAATGAATTAGGTCCACATACTTATGGTCAAGGTGGACAATGGCGTGCATAAAAAAGGTCCTGGATTTTTCCAGGACCTTTTATGTTAAGTGAGCAAATTCTATACCAGCATCTTGAAAAGCTTGAATATAACTACTTAAATAATTGTTTTTTATTTCTGTTGAATCCCCCCCGATTACTTGTAAGTGAACTTGGATTGTAACATTTGGGCCTTCTTGTTTAGTTACACCATAATTTTTTGGTGGTGTAGATAAAAATTTTTCATTGCGCTTCAGTTGTTTATTAACTTGATTAATTAGCTCATTTACTTTGTTTAAATCATTTTTTGCTAATAAGTTTAATTCAATATCTCCGCCGGTTCCTCCGTGAGACAAATTAGTAACTAATAAAATATTACGATTGGGAATATAGGTAAGTGAGCCATCTACTTGCTTAATACATGTTGTTCTAATTCCTAAACGGACAACCGTACCTTTTTCGGTTCCGATTTTTACTAAATCGCCCACATTATATTGATCTTCACTTAAAATAAAGAAGCCATTTACAAGGTCACTAACAAAGCCCTGAGCCCCCATACCTAAGGCAAGGGAGAAAATACCAGCACTGGCAATTAAAGTACCGACAGGGACTCCTAGAATGCTTAAAACGCCAAATAAATAGAAAAATAAAGTAGTATATTGAAAAATGTTGGTTGATAAATTAGCAATTGTTTGGCTGCGCTTATTTAACTTGACTTTACCTTTCAAAAAATATTTAGTAATTACACGTTTACCGAAGTTGTTAATTAAAAGAAAGATGGCAGTAGTAATAGCTAATTGCCAAATTACATTTATAAAATTATTTAAGTAGCTAGACCAATCAATTGACCAATTTGAAAATATTTTTGAAGTTAGCGTGTACATGTATGTCCTCATTTCGTGCTATTATGTTATTAGCATACCAGATAATGATGTAAAATTGTCAGATAGACTAAATCATGCTAGACTTTTTTTAGATGAATTAATTGGAGGAAAAATAATGTTAATTTCTTATGGTGCATTAGCTGGCTTAATTGCAGCGGTTGCTTTTTTATTGTTTGTATTATTTACTATTCCTGTTCTTTTAAGAACTACTAAGACTTTGAAGAAAGTTGAACAAACAATGGACATCACCAATGATGCGTTGGGGAAGATGAGTAATGATATTGACGATATTATGAAGCAGACCAATGACTTGCTTGATAAAACTAATGATTTATTAGAAGACGTAAACTCCAAGATGAAAACTGTTGAACCTGTTGTACAAGCAGCAGCAGATTTGGGTGAAAGTGTATCTGACCTTAATTCATCATCTCGTAAGTTAGCGACACGTTTTTCTGAGGTAAATATCAAGAAAACAGGCTTAATGACTACTATTTTGACTAGTATTTTGGCTAGACGTAGAAGACGTCGCGGTTTAGATTAGAAAAGATTGGGGATTTTCTCGATGAAGAAATTAGGAGCATTTGTGTTTGGGACAGTTGTTGGTGCAGCAGCAGGATTAGCAGCAGCTGCATATCTTCTTCCAGATGAAACACTTGAAGACTTAAAGCAAAAGATTAATGATAATGATACTTTAAATGATTTAAAAAAGAAGTATGATAATTCAACTGAAATTGTGAAAAATCAACTCGCTGCTTTTCCTAAAAATGTTGAAGATGATTCTGAACTTAAAGATTTTGATGATATCGTAATTGATTCAACCAAGCATAATCTTGGCAGCAATGAAAATGACGATAATGAAACTTTAAGTGATTTAGAAAACGCTGAAAAGTAATAAAAAAGCTTTACCTATCTGGTAAAGTTTTTTTTATTGCTATTTTTTATCACGTAAAGGGATATATTTAAGAGCTTTGTCAGTTTTTGTAAATGGTTCAAAGCCATTTTTAGTTACAACGCCACAATCTTCGATTCGAACGCCACCAACACCAGGAATGTAAATCCCAGGCTCAATTGAGAAGCACATACCTTCTTCGATTACTAAATCATTTCCTTGCATAATTGAAGGGAATTCATGAACATTTTTACCAATTCCGTGTCCCAATCTGTGGATGAAATACTCACCATATCCTGCTTTAGTAATAATATCTCTAGCAACTGCATCCAATTCTGCGGCTGTAATTCCAGGTTTAGCTGCTTCAATGGCTGCTTGTTGAGCTTCGCGGTCGACTTCATAAATCTCTTTTTGCTTATCACTTGGTTCACCATAAGCAACAGTTCTTGAAGAATCAGAAGCGTAACCTTTATGCATTGTCCCTAAGTCAAATAAAACTAACTCATTTGGTTTTATTTGATTCATAGTTGGTCCTAAATGTGGATTTGATGCATTTTCACCAGCTTGAACAATAGTTTCGAAACTTTGGTGCATAACACCTTTTTGTAACTTTAATTGATAATCAATTTGACCAGCAATGTATCTTTCAGTTACGCCAGTGGCAATATTGTCGAATCCAATTTGAAATGCAAAATCAGCTTCAGCACCTGCAGCTTTCAATTTTTCAATTTCTTCAGGAGTTTTGTAAAGTCTTAAATGATCAATAAATTCAGATAAATTAGTATCAAAATCACTGTTATTAAAGGCTTGTCGCAAAAAATTATAACGCTCAACAGGTAAATTATTTTCTTCAATTGCCCAGTGCTTAAAAGAATTGGTTCTCTTTTTAACAAGGCTTTTGATAATTTGCCATGGATTTTCATGGTCTAAATAACCATATACATCCCCGTTCCATTCAGAATGTTTTGCTTCTTCTACATTTAAAGCTGGACAAAAAATGAAAGGTTCAGCATCTTTAAAAGCTAATAAAGCAAAGATTCTTTCTTCTGGTTCCATTTCGTAACCAGTAAAATAAGCGATAGTAATTGGGTTTGAAATATAAGCAGCATCTACATTATGTTCAGCTAGCCAATTTTGTAATTTATCTAAATTCATGACTTTTTCTCCTTTATAATTAAAAATCTTTTAAAACTATTATATAACAATGTAAAGAATTTGCCATGAATTGGGCAAGCGTTTGCACCACTATGGGATTTCATGGTATTGTTATATGATGAGTTAGTGAAAGATGAGGAGCGAAATTATGCATAAACAAGAAGTGACTATTTATGATGTTGCTCGCGAAGCTAAAGTTTCGATGGCTACAGTTTCGCGAGTAGTGAACGGTAATAATAACGTTCGCAAAGAAACCCGTGATCGGGTAATGGAAGTAATCAATCGCCTCCATTATCAACCCAATGCAGTAGCTCAAGGTTTGGCATCTAAAAGAACTACTACTGTTGGTCTTATTGTACCGGACTTGACTAATTTATACTTTGCAGAATTGTCAAAGGGTATTGATGATATTGCAACTTTATATAAGTATAATATTATCCTTTCAAGTACTGAAAATAAGCTATTGAGAGAAGAGCAAGTTATTCAAGGTTTGCTTAATAAGCAAGTCGATGGGGTAATTTATATGGGGGATCGTTTATCAGATGAAGCAGCTGCTGCTTTTGAAAGAACTAATACTCCAGTTGTTTTAGCAGGAACAATTGATTCAAGAGAGCAATTTGCTTCTGTTAATATTGATTACCAAAAATCTGATAAGGAATCTTTTAATTTATTACTTGAAAATGGTTGTGGTGAAATTGCCTTAATTTTAGCAGATGCTGAAGCAAGTATTAATAAAGAAAACAGAATCAGAGCTTACCAAGAATTTGTGGAAGAACATAACTTGACCAAGCATATTTATCAAGATATTTACTCTTACCAAGATGGTTATGATTTATATGGCAAGTTAGAAGAAGATGGAATTGAAGGTGCTGTGGTAACCAGAAACTTATCTGCAGTTGGAATTATGAATGCTGCATTAGATGATGGCAAAAAAATTCCTGATGATTTAGAATTAATTACTTCAAATGCGACTGTAATTTCTGAAGTTGTTCGTCCTAGTTTGACTAATATCAAGCAACCACTTTATGATATTGGTGCTGTGGCAATGAGAATGTTAACCAAGTTAATGGCTAATGAAGAATTAGAAGAAAAACATATGGTATTGCCTTACGAATTAGTAGAAAAGGGCAGCACTACTAAATAAATAGTATAAAAAAGTCTGGAAGATTAACCTTCCAGACTTTTTTATTATTCAGCATCTTTAGTTAATTCATAAATTGCTTCGGCATAAATTGCAATTGAGGCAATCAAGTCATCAACTTTCATATATTCATTGGCTTGATGCATAACCATTGGAGCATCTTCAGGTTGAGCACCGAAAGCAACCCCATGTTCAAATAGACGACCGTAAGTACCACCACCAATAACAACTTCATGTCCTTTAAGACCAGTTTGCTTTTCAAAAACGCTAAGCAAAGTCTTAACAAGTGGGTCATCGCCAGGTACATAGTGAGGTTCTTCAAAGCCATCGAATGAAGCTTCTAAGATATCACCATATTTTTCAGTTACTTGTTTAATCATCTTGTCGGGATCAGTTCCTTGTGGGTAACGAATGTTATCAAGAAGTTCAGCTTTTTCGCCTTTCTTGAAGTCAAACATACTTGGTGCACTTGATAAGTCACCCATTAGGTCGTCATGGTGGGCAACACCTAACTTTTCACCCTTGAAATCTTCATGCTCAACACTGCTTAAGAAGTGAATGTAATTCTTAGCAGTACCAGCTAAATCAAGAGTATCTAAGAATACAGCTAAGAAAGTGGCAGCATTTCTACCAACTTGTGGGGCAGAAGCGTGAGCGCCTTGTCCAACTAATTCTAAGTTAGCAGTATCGCCAGCAATTTCGAATTTACCTTCCAATTTGTTATCTGATAAAAACTTTTCATATTCAGACTTAATTTCTGAAAGGTTAGCAGCCTTAATACTTGCAAAAGCTTTTTGTGGAGTAACGTTGGCTGCAATTCCTGCTTTAAAGGTAAGAAGCTCAACGCTACCAGTACCGGGAACTTCTTTAAAGTTCATAACTAAGGTATAGATACCTTGTTCACCATTAATAATTGGAAATTCAGCATCTGGTGAAAAAACTTGATCAGGGGTTGGTTCATGTTTTAAGTAGTAATCAATACCAACCCAGTTAGTTTCTTCGTTAGTACCTAAAACAAAATCAATCTTTTTCTTTGGTTTAAAGCCAGCTTCTTTTAGAATTAACATTCCATAGTAAGCTGCTAAAGCAGGACCTTTGTCGTCAGCACTACCACGGCCAATAATTTTTCCATCTTTGATAATCATCTTAAATGGGTCAGTTACCCAGCCATCTCCAGCAGGAACTACGTCCATGTGTCCAATTACACCTAAGCGTTTTTTACCTTCACCAAAGTTTACTCGTCCAGCGTAGTTAGCAAAGTTTTGAACATCAAAGCCATCTCTTTCAGCAAAAGATAAAAACTTCTTCATTGCTTTAACTGGTCCAGGTCCAACAGGATATTCTTCACTAGCATTAGCTAAATCTTCTGAAGAATCAATTGCAATTAATTCACCTAAGTCTTTTAAAATATCATCTTTTTTAGCAAGGGCTAATTTTTTATAATCTAATTCCATCGAAAAAGCCTCCTTAATCATATTAAATTAATTTTATCATAAAAAAAGCGCTCCTTTTATGAAAGCGCCTTATGATTAAGAAAAGATTTTAAATTTGGATTAAATTGATGAGTATATGAATCATGTAAAACAGTAAATGAAAGTAATTCAATATTATTATATCTTGTGTTTGCATCAAGTAGTTGGTAGCGACTAAAAGCAAAACTATTAATCGGAAGATTAGTGAATAAAATTTCTCGCGCTTGAACCCAACCTAAGTTAGTCTTAATCCAAAGATTTTTACTAGTTCCTGAGAATCCATAAATTTTATAGCTTTTGTTAAAGCTTAGATGTTTATGCAAATATGATAAATGATCAGGTGTTAGATATACTTTTACTTTAGTATGAGATGGGCTTTTTACTTGAGCATTGAAATAAGGATTTAAATTGTCATAATTCAAATCAAAACTTATATAGTCAGCTTTAACAAACGAATTACCACCTAGTTGATAGTATAATTGGTTCCCTACTTGTACACTATTTACGACATGAATGCTTTCTAAAAAAGAAAGCTTGGTTTTGTTGGCAACAGGTTGATATGGATTCATAATAGTTTTTGCATTGGTAAATCCTAAATAAGTGGCATCTTTATTAATTTCTATTTGTTTTGAACCCTCTTTAGCAACTTTATATTTAAAGCCGGTTGCTGGGAAGTTAGTTACCACACCATCAATATTGTTATTGATTAACCAATTCCAAAGTTTAGGTGATTCATCCATTTCTGCCCAAACAAAAATCTTTTTTCCACTGCCATGCAGCCATTTTACTAGATTGGGATATTTTTTAATTAAATCACTTGAAACGTTAACAGCATTTACATATTGAAGAGTATCATAATTAATTCTCTTTAAAGATCCCACAATAAAAATACGTTCTACATTTGGAAGTAATTGGCTGAAATAGTATAAACTTTTAGCAGAAAAAGAGTGAATCATTACTCGATTTTCCATATGATATTTTTTGATACTAGTCGCAATGACTTTTTCTAGGTTGTTACTTTTATCAACTCCGTGATCAACTTTAGTTTCAAGAATAAATTTGGCATTTGGTTTATTTTTATAGTATTCGAATAATTGCTCTAAGCTGATTACGTGTTCACCATTAGAGTATTGAAGCTTACTTAAAGTTTCAAAGGTATTTTGTGATACAATGGCATTTGTACCAACCATTCTTTCTAAGTCGTCATCGTGAGAAACTACTGCTATATTATCTTTAGATATATGCAAGTCTAATTCCACATAATCGGCTCCGGAGTCAAAAGCAGAATTATCGCTTTGAATGGTTTCTTCTGGGTATTTAGTTGGATCTCCACGATGCCCAACAACTAAAAAGCCACAATTAATTATAAATATTAAACATAAGAAAAGGCCCCAACTTAGGCATTTTTTTAATTTCATCTGTCCACCTCTGTTGTTTTTACGATAGCATGGAAAGAGTTTTTTTTCTATTAAATTAGCGATTTTTAAGGAGTGCGTAATGAATCAAAATTACCAAACATTTGATATGATTGAAGAAATAACCCGTAATGACGGTTCAACTTACTACGAGATTACTAATGTTGAACAAAATGGAATCGCTGAGTTAGCTTGTGACCGGGGAATGATTAAAGAGGTTCGGTTATTACAACTTAATATTGCCAGAACTAATGCTTTGAAAACTTATGAAGCATATATTAATAAAACTTACAAATTTCCAACTTTGACCACCTTAACTAAGTGGGAAGAGTGGGATAAACCAAAAGGAAAAGTACTGGACGCTTATAATTTAATTTTAAAATCAAATCATATTGGATAAGAGGCAACCATGGAAAAAATCAGAATTTTGCATACAAATGATTTACATTCACACTTTGAAAAGTTCCCTAAAATTAAGCGCTTCTTAAATGCTGCACAACAAGATAATACTGTTGATCAAGTTTATACATTTGATGCAGGAGATTTTATGGATCGTTCCAATCCATTAAGTGATGCAACTAATGGCCATGCCAATATTGAGTTGATGAATCAGTTTAATTACGATGCTGTAACTATTGGAAATAATGAGGGAATTTCTAATCCACATGAAGTAGTTGAACATTTATTTGATTATGCACAATTTCCAACTGTTTTGGCTAATCTGCGCGAAGAAGATGAAAGTATGCCTAAATGGTGTACTAGTTATAAAATCTTTACTACCAAAAAGAAAACAAGAATTGCAGTCATTGGTTTAACGGCCCCTTATCCAATGACTTATGGTCCTAATCATTGGCATGTAAAAATGTTAGGAGAAGTGATACCAGACTTGTTGACTACTTTGAAGGGAAAATATGATATATTAGTCGGTTTAACCCACATTGGGGTCAATTTAGATAGTTGGATTGCTGACAAATTCCCTGAGTTTGATTTAATTGTTGGAGGGCATACTCATACTTTATTAGAAACTGGAAAATGGGTTAATAATACCTTGATTGTTCAAACTGGAAAATGGGGACGTTATGTTGGGGATGTTAACTTGATTGTTGATGATCACCATAAAATTACTTCAATGAAGGCTTGTGTACATGAAACTGCTCAAATGGCTGAACAAGCACAAGATTTGGCCGAGAGTAAAGCTTTGTTTGAAAAGGGCAAGCAATTATTAGAAAGAGAAAAAATAGCTGATTTGCCAGCTTTGTTTGCAGATGATAAAGAAGAAGCGGTAGCTGTTTCGCTTGATGCTATAGCAGACTTTGCTGGGACTGATTTGGCAATGCTTTCAACTGGATTGTTTTTGACACCGTTTAAACAGGGAATTATGACTCGCTTTGATTTACAAACTTGCTTGCCTCATCCAATGCATGTCGTACGTACAACTCTTAAAGGTAGTGACTTATGGCGACTAGTCATGGAAATTGAAAAAAATCGCCATTTCCTTAGGAAATTTCATTTGATAGGCATGAGTTTTCGAGGAAAAGTATTTGGTGAAGTTTATTACCGAAATATTCAGGTTGATATGAAAACTAGAATTGTTTATGTTAATGGGGAAGAAATTGATCCTGACAGATATTATCAAATTGCAACACTAGATCATTACATTTTAATTCCATTCTTTCCAACATTGGCTGTAGTCGGTGAAAATGAATTTTTATTTCCTAAAGTATTGAGTCAAGTTATTGGTGAATACTTGGCTAAAAAATATCCAATTAAGAAAGGTGAGGTTAGTGGAAGAAAATAAACATGAAAATACTCCTATCTTGCATCATCCATTAGCATCAGTAGCTCGGTTAGGTGATAAATTAATAATTAATGGACGGCAATATACAATTATTGCTAATGAGAAAGATGCAGTTGATTTAGAGCTTTTAAGGCAAAAATACGATCCTTATCTTGATCAGTATGATTTTTTAGTTGGTGATATTTCAAGTGAACATTTACGATTAAAAGGATTCTTTCAAGATTGGGTGAGAACGTCAATTGATAAAAAAGTTTCAACAATTGTAGATTATTTAACGGAATATTGTAATCCTGGAAGTGGTTATTTTATTCTACAGTTAGATGAAGATAATACGCATAATGAAGTAAGTCAAAGCTTTAAGCAGAAGAAGACTTATAATGTGCGTTTTAGAAGTAAAAATAATTACCACAAAAAGAAAAACAATTCGCATTATTTCCGAGAAAGAAAGGTCAAAAAGACTAAGTTTAATTCTAAGAAAGATTATGCACAAACTAAAAAAGGCAAACACCATGTCTTTGTAATCAAAAAACGTAAGGATAGATAATTACTAATGAAACAATACCAACTCTTTCTAATTGATTTAGATGGCACTATTTATCGAGGAAAAGACACGATTGAATCAGGGGTTAATTTTGTTAAAAGGCTGCAAGAGAAACGATTAGATTATATCTTTTTAACTAACAATACTACTCGTACCCCACAAATGGTTGTTGAAAAATTGGCAGGGCATGGAATTAATACAGATATTCAACATATCTATACACCTTGTATGGCTACTAGTTCATATATTTTGTCTGAAAGAAAGTCTGCCAAAGTTTATATAATTGGACAAATTGGCCTATGGAATGAATTGTTATCTCATCCCGAAATTAGTTTTGATGATCAAAATCCGGATTATGTTGTAGTTGGCATGGATACTGACTTAACATATCATAAAATTCGGACTGCGGTTCGCCATATTAGAAATGGAGCAAAATTTATTGGAACCAATAGTGATTTGAATTTGCCTAGTGGGGATGAATTGTTACCAGGTAATGGTTCAATTTGTAAAATGATTGAAGTAGCCAGCGGGCAAAAGCCATTATTTATTGGTAAACCTTCTAATATCATTGTGGAAAAGTTATTAGAAAAGACTTCATATCACAAACAAGATTGTTTAATTGTTGGTGATAATTATTTGACGGATATTCATGCTGGTTTTAATAGTGGAGTAGATAGCTTATTAACTTTAACAGGGGTCAATAAGCGTGAAGATATTATTGATAAGCGTCAACCAAGTTATATTGTGAATAATTTAGATGAATTTGAATTATGAAAAGAAAAAAATTAATTGGAAATAATGCCTACAATCCTATATTTCATTTCTTTATGGGAGTAGCAAGTGCAGTAACTGGTACGATTTTGTTAAGTTGGCCATTACTTGCTTTATTTGTAAAAGTACAGAAAACTTATGAAACAGTGAATTTAACAGTAGGACAAGTAATGCATAATTATAGTCAGTTATTGTGGTTCTTGCTTTGGCCATTTAAGCAGGAATTAAAAATGGATAATTTTGCAAGTTCTGCTAATGCAATTGAACATTTTACTGAATGTAAGCACCTATTTGAATTAGCTGTGATTGTATTTATTTTGGGATTAATAGTCTTGCGGTTTAAGTCTAACTTTGATTATTTATCTAAGACTTGGGCTTTAATCTTTATGCTCATTCCCGTAGTAGTTGTCCCATTTGCGGTGGCAAATTTTGATACTTTTTTTGTCACTTTCCATCATATGATTTTTCATAATAATAATTGGCTGTTTAATCCTTTGACCGATCCGATGAAACTGTCAAATTTT
>NZ_JBLTIM010000002.1:0-28939 GCF_055362665.1 Lactobacillus fornicalis | reverse complement strand
TTTAACTAGCACCACGCGTAGAGTAATAACTTTAAAACTGGACTTTAATTTCTGACAATATTTATTTTTAAGGCTTGGTTCTGATATTTTATCGGAATTGAGCCTTTTTAGTTTGCAAAAAAACAGGTTGACAAAGGCAACTGTATTGCCATAAGATAATTGACAAAGGCAACTATTTACAGGAGATAACTAATGCTTAACCATAAAGAAATTAATATAATTCGAAAATTTAATCGACAATATGTAATAGCTCTTGGAGTGCTTAATAAGAAGATTTTTAAAACAGATTTATCTTGGCCTGAAGGTAGAATTCTTGAGGAAATTGCTGAAGAAGATGATATAACACCAATTCAAATCGTCCATAAACTACAGGTTGATAAAGGTTATACTAGTCGAATAATTAGCCAATTGGAAAAGAAAATGTTAATTGAAAAAATTCCTGATTCACAAGATCGACGTTCGATTAAATTAGTTTTAACAGCCAAGGGACTTGAAGCATATAAATCAATTGATATGCGTTCGAATGATCAAATAAATAACTTAATTGAAGATTTATCAGACAGTCAACAAATAGAACTTTTTGAGAGTATTGAACGTGTGAATCAATTATTATTTGAAAGAAAGGAAAAATAGTTATGTGGTACGTAAAGAAGTGGAATGAATTAACTCCTAAAGAAATTTGGCAAATCTTAGATTTACGGATTTCTACGTTTGTGGTTGAACAAAAACGAATTTATCATGAAATTGATAAAACAGATCTTTCTGCTTTGCATATTTTTGCAATCAAAAATGATAAAATAATAGCTTATGCTCGTATCTTTTTAAATGAAAAATATGTTTCTTTTGGGAGAGTGGTTACTAGTGAAGTAGTTCGTGGGCATGGATATGGGATGAAGTTATTAAAGAAAATCATGGCTACCATAAAAGACTACTTCCCAGGAAAAGAAATTGAAATTGAAGCTCAAGAACAGGTAAAAGATTTTTATAAAAAAATAGGCTTTAAGACTATTGGAACACCTTTTATTTTTGAATCAACACCTCATATTAAAATGGTTCATGAAAGGTTATAAGTTGATATATTGTAAAATAAAAAGGACCTTTAATGGTCCTTATTTTTTTGCTTTGATTCGATTACATATTGCCGAATTCGTTCTCTAATAAAATGGTCGTTTTTTTGAAAGACAGCTTTAGTAGTTAAATAATTAAAGATTCCCACTAGCAATTGATCAATTAGCTTAACAAGCACTGTATTCCAGCGAAGTACACTTAGGCCTACTAACATAATTAATGTATCGGGTATGATACTAATTATTCTAAAAGTGAAAAAAGCTATTAATTTGTGCCAGATTGATTTACTTTTATCAACATGATGAGTAAAAACAGCATAGTGATTGAAGAAAAATGAGGCTAAGTTAGAAATGATAAATGCTAGAGTATTAGCAAGTACTAAAACTACTTTAAAGTTATTGTGTAAAACGACAAAAACGATTGTGTTAATTAAGGCAGCAACGAAACCAAAAAACATATAAACGTATAAGTTTCTATGACGCCTTAATAGTTTGCGCCCCTGCTCACGTAGTAGGGTACGATCAGATTTAACCATTGAATTTTTCAGCTAATTCATCGGCAATTTCATCAATTTTAGCAATATCATCATCATCAGGGGCATTTTCAACTGTTAATGGTTTAATTACTTCTTCAGCACCACAAGCTAAAAATACTTTTTCAAAGTCAAAAACATTTTCACAGTAGTGGTCCTTGTATGTTTTATCGCCACTACCCATTACTAAGAACTTTTTACCTGATAAGTCGAGATTTTTTAACTGATCGTAAAAGTCTTCAAGTTCATCAGTCATTTTGCCTTCACCGTATGTATAGGTAACAAAAACACAGATATCTGCATTTAAATAATCACTCGCATCGGTAAAAGAAACATCACTAGAGTCAACATCAAAACCAGCATCTTGAAGATCTTCTTCTAAAATTTCGGCCATATCTTCGTCATTTCCAGTCATGCTGGCATAGACAATTTTTACTTGCATATTTTATTCCTTTTCTAAATCGTTATTATTAACTGTTAAATTTTAGCACATTATAACTAAAGATTTAATAGTAGAATGCAAATGTAAACTTAATTTAGAAAAAGATTTATTTTTAGAATAAAAAGTATTAGAGAATAGTTTTTGTTAAAGTAAAAATAAGGCTATAATAGTAGCTGTATTAAACTTTTTATTGAAGGAGAAAAAAATTTGATTACTTTAAAATCAAGTCGTGAACTCAAGGGTATGCAAAAATCAGGTCGTTTACTTGCTTCTTTGTTTGAAGCTTTAAGAGATGTGATTAAACCCGGAATTTCAACTTGGGATATTGAAGAATTTGCCCAAAAATTTATGAAAGAACGTGGCGGTCGCTTATCAGAACAAGGTTTTGAGGGTTATAAGTATGGTACTTGTATTTCAGTTAATGATGAAATTGCCCACGCAATTCCTAGAAAAAATCTTATTTTACAAGAAGGCGATTTAGTTAGTGTTGATGTAACTTGTAATTTAGATGGTTATGAAACTGATTCATGTACTACTTATCCAGTAGGTAAAATTTCTGAAGAAGATCAACGACTTCTTGATGTAACTAAGAAGGCAATGTATTTAGGAATTGATCAAGCCCAAGTGGGTAATAGAATTGGTGATATTGGTGCCGCAATTCAACATTATGTTGAAGATGAAAATGGTTTTGGCGATGTACGTGAATTAATTGGACATGGTATTCAACCAACTATTCACGAAGATCCAGAAGTACCACACTGGGGTAAAGCAGGTCACGGATTGCGCTTAAAGGAAGGTATGACTATTACAGTTGAACCAATGCTTGAAGCTGGTGGTGACTGGAGAATTATGCAAAAGACAGTTGATGATCCAAACGATGATTGGGTTTACTATGTAACTCCAGATGGTTCAAAAGCTGCTCAATTTGAACATACCTTTGCTATTACTAAAGATGGTCCTAAGATTTTAACTTTGCAAAAGCCTTATGATGGTTTAGAAAAGTATTTGCCACATTTTGATGAATTAGATGATTAAAAAAATTGATTGGCGGCAATTCTTTAAAATCTTTTCTAAAAGAATGTCGCGCGGTGAGATTAATCAAGGCTCAATTGTTATAGCATATTATTTGTTATTTAGTATGTTTCCAATAATAATTATTGCTGGAAACATTATGCCACTATTCCATTTAAAGCCAGAAGTGGTTGAAGAATACTTGATTTATGGTCTGCCAACGAAAGTGGCAGACTTTATTATGCCGATTGTGAAATCAGTATTACAAAAACAATCAACTGGATATATTTCTTTCGGGATTTTGATTGCTTTGTGGTCGTTTTCGTCGCTAACTAATGCAATGAGGATTAGTATGAATCGAATCTATGGAGTTAGACAACAAGAATTGCGTTTTTCATTTGGTAGAAAGTTATTAGAACGTGGTGTGGTTGTTTTAATTACTGGTTTGATGATTATTTTACTGACTGTTTTGACGATTGCTTTGACTTTTGGTCAAGAAATTTTAGATAGTGTAAAGGCCTTTTTAGGGATTAATTATCTAGGGATAGAGAGTATTTTTACATATAAATGGTTAGTATTACTTGCAGTAATGCTAGTAGTAATAGCTTATTTTAATTTTGCTTTGCCGAATGTAAAAAAACGTAAGCGCGCAATTTGGCCAGGTGTTTTTATTAACTTAGTTGGTTGGTCCGGTTTATCATATCTTTTTGGTTTATATTTAAGCCATTTTAAGCTTTCTTTTGAAAACTATGGTATTGTTGGTACTTTTATTATTTTTATGTTATGGTTGAACCTAAGTTCACTGTTATTTTTGCTTGGCGTATGTGTTAATGCGACAATTGATGAATTAAAGCATGGAGATGCTAAAATCCGATAGTTGAAAGCGCATAATTTTGATATACTATGTTTTATAACGGAAATAAAAAATAGGAAAGTGTGAATAAATGAAAGTTAGAAAAGCAGTTATTCCCGCAGCAGGTTTGGGTACTAGATTTTTGCCTGCTACTAAGGCTATGCCGAAAGAAATGTTACCAATTCTTGATAAACCAACTATTCAATTTATTGTTGAAGAAGCTAAGGCATCAGGAATTGAAGATATTTTAATCGTTACTGGTAAGAGTAAGCGTCCAATTGAGGATCACTTTGACTCAAATCCTGAACTTGAAGCCAATCTTGAAGAAAAGCATAAAGAAAAACTCTTAGAATTAACTCAAAGCATTACTAACTTAGGGGTTAATTTGTACTACACTCGTCAACCACATCCAGCTGGTCTGGGAGATGCTATTTACCGTGCCAAGAGCTTTGTAGCTGGTGAACCATTTGTTGTTTTACTTGGCGATGATTTAATGAGTGATAAGGTTCCTTTAACTCAACAATTGATTAATCGTTATAATGAAACCCACGCTTCAACAATTGCTGTAAAGCGTGTTCCACATGAAGATGTTTCAAAATACGGAATTATTGCACCAGATGGTGAAATAACTAATGGCCTTTACAATGTAAAGTCATTTGTTGAAAAGCCTGCTGTTGATAAGGCACCAAGTAACTTGGCTATTATTGGTCGTTACTTGTTAACTCCTGAGATTTTTGATATTTTAGGTAAGCAAAAACCAGGTGCTGGCGGTGAAATTCAATTAACTGATGCAATTGACACTATGAATAAGACGCAACGCGTTTTTGCTCACGTATTTAATGGTGAACGTCATGACGTTGGTAACAAGGAAGGATACCTTGAAACTTCAATTGAATATGGTTTGACTCATCCAGAAACTAAGGATGCTTTAAGAGCATATATTTTGGACTTAGCTAAAAAACTTGAAGCTGAAAAGAAACCTAACAAGAAGTAATAGTTACTAAAAAGAAGACCTTATGGTCTTCTTTTTTTACATTAAAATGGCTATTTTTTTGTCCACGATAATCTGTAAACCATAGACTGGAAATTCATGATTATTAATGATAATTTTAAGCTCGATTTGTTTATTTTTTGTTCGAGCTATTATATTAAAAATCTTATCTTTAGTTAATGGTGTAGTTCCTGAATAAAGAAAACAATGAGTACTGGTTAGACTTAATTTTGTTAATGGCAAAAGTTGGCTTTCTTGTTTTAAATAAAATTGGGTCTGACCAGTTAAATCTTTGCTTACTTGTAAAAAATCAATTAATCTCATTTATTAACTTTCTCTTTAATTAAATATTTATTACTTTTTATATGCCTATATTTGGGATAATATCGTAAAGAAGAGCTAATTTTACTTTTTGATATTTCCTATCTGTTCTCTTTAGTGATATACTGTTAAAAGCTTATTTTGAATAGTATATGAAAGACGGTGGAGCACATGATGGAAAAGAACGCGAAGAAGTCTAAGCGATTAAAATGGCTTGGTGGCATTTTTGCTTTTATAGTTTTAGCTTTTTTAGGAGCAGGAATGTACTTTTATAATGTAGCAGTAGTTCCAGGACACAAAACATTTTTAAGCAGTAGTAAACCTCTGACTAAGTCAGATCCTTTGTATCAGGAAAAACTTTGGTATAAAAAAGCTACTAAGAAGCATCTTTATATGATGAGTAGTGATAATAAGTTGCGACTCGATGCTAATTATATCAAAAATGGCAATTCCCAAAAAACTGTAATCATTTTGCATGGCTATATGAATAACAAAGATGGAATGGGTGAATATGCCGCATTATTTCATTCATTGGGCTACAATGTCTTGTTGCCAGATGCACGTGGACATGGTCAAAGTCAAGGGAATTATGTTGGATATGGTTGGATGGAAAAAGATGATGTGAAAAAGTGGACTCAAAAATTACTTAAAGATAATCCGAAGCAGGACATTGTAATCTTTGGGGTTTCAATGGGTGGAGCTACAACGATGATGACTAGTGGTTTGAAGTTGCCTAGTCAGGTTAAGGCTTTTATTGAAGATTGCGGATATACTAATGCTAAGAATGAGATAGAGCATGAAGCTCAAGCTTTGTATAATATGCCAACCTTTCCACGTTTCCCATTAGTAGAAGTGTTGAGTGGAATAACTCGTTTAAGAGCAGGTTATTTCTTGGGGGATGCAGATAGTATCAAGATGCTCAAGAAAAATACTAAGCCAATGATGTTTATTCATGGAGCTAAAGATAATTTTGTACCAACTGAAATGGTTTATAAAAATTATCGAGCAAGCAACGGCCCTAAGCAGCTATGGGTAGTTCCAGGGGCCAGTCATGCTAAGTCATTTGCAACACATCCGCAAGAATATAAAGCTAAAATCAAAGCATTTTTAAATAAGTACATCAAATAGTAAAATTAGCATCAGATTTTGGAGAAATGAGAGGAAATTTGATGCAAAACATTTATATTGTAGCGGCTAAAAGAACACCTTTTGGCCGCTACCGTGGACAATTAGCAGCTTTTAATGCCGTAGAATTAGGGACATTTGCCCTTAAAGACGCCTTAATGGCTGCTAATTTGCGTTCTAATGAGTTAGATGCCTTGTTTATGGGAAATGTCTTAAGTGCAGGACTTGGACAAAACATGGCTCGCCAAGTTGCTATTAATAGTGGTATGAAAAATGAAAGTGTTGCCACAACGATTAATGAAGTTTGTGGTTCATCACTTAAAGCAGTTCGGTTAGCTCAAGCGCAAATGCTCATTGGTGATTTAAAATTAGTAGCGGTTGGTGGTAGTGAAAGTATGACCAATGCTCCACTCTTAGCTAAAAAGTCTGAAAAAGATAATCCCCACTTTATTGATAGTATGCTTTATGATGGATTAACTGATGCTTTTAGTAATAAGTTAATGGGTAATACTTGTGAGAATGTAGCTATTAAATATGGTATTAGTCGTCAACAAGCTGATGAGTTTAGTGTAGATTCACATAAAAAAGCAGCTATAGCTCAAGAGCACGGCTTCTTTGACCAAGAAATTAGCCCAGTAGTTGATTTAAGCTATGACGAAAATGTACGTCCTGACTCTAGTGTTGAAAAATTAGCTAGTTTAAAAACCGTTTTTAAAGCAGATGGTGTTGCAACAGCAGGTAATTCATCTTCATTATCTGATGGTGCAAGTATGTTAATTTTAGCTACTGAGGATAAAGTTAAGGAATTAAACCTTAAACCTCTTGCTAAGTTAAGTGCCTATGCAGAAGTAGGACTTGATCCACAAATAATGGGCTTTGGTCCAAAAGTAGCCATTGAAAAATTACTCCAAGAAACTGGACAAAAACTTGCTGATATTGATTTATTTGAAATTAATGAGGCTTTTGCAGCTACTAGTTTAGCTGTTGAAAAAGAATTGCATTTAGATCATAACAAGGTTAATATCCATGGTGGTGCTTTGGCTTTAGGGCATCCTTTAGGAGCAAGTGGTGCGAGAATTTTAGGTACTTTAGCTCATTCTTTAATTAGTGAAAATAAAGAAAGAGGAATTGCTAGTTTGTGCATTGGTGGCGGGTTAGCAATTGCTTTTGAAATCGAGCGGGTGAAATAAAGGTGAAATTTTATCAGTTGTCTGCAAGTGAGCGACGAGAAAGCTTACTTCAGAAAGGAATTAAGCTTAATAAAGTTGATTATGACTTGTTAGCAGAATTAGATACACTTAGTGAAAATGTAATAGGTAAGTTGACCTTACCATTATCAATTCTGCAAGTAGCAGTTGTTAATGGCAAAAGCTTTCAAATTCCAATGGCAACTGAAGAAGCGTCAGTTGTTGCAGCAGCCAACCATGGGTTAAATATCTTTAATCAAAATGGTGGTGCTATTGCCAAAAGTGAGCGGACAGGAATTTGGGGACAATTAGTTTTCAAAGTAGAGAAATTCTCATTAGCAAGCTTTAAAAGTAAAGAGCTTAGTTATTTAAATGCTGCCAACCAAGAATTTGCTTCTTTGGTTAAGCATGGTGGCGGTGTCAAAAAAATTGTCTCTGAATTAAAAGATAATTTGCTTTTTTTACGAGTTCTGGTTGATCCTGCTGAAAGCATGGGGGCTAATCGAACTAATGCAATCCTAGAATTTTTGGGACAAAAAATTAGTCAAGAATTTGCTGTTGAAAAATTATATGCAATTTTATCTAATTATCCTAGTCAATTTACTCACGCTAAAGTATCTTTAGCTTTTGCAAGCTTAACTAAAACCCAAGATAAAAAAATTGGAGAAGAAATTGCTCAAAAAGTTGCCTTACTTAGCAAAATTGGTAAGCAAGATTCTTATCGTGCTGTTACTAACAATAAGGGAATTATGAATGGTGTAGATGCAATTTTACTTGCAACAGGAAATGATTTTCGAGCAGTAGAGGCGGCTTGTCATCAGGCAGCCAGTCTATCAGGTACATATCAAAGCTTGAGCAGCTGGCAGATTGAAGATGGTAAGCTAGTTGGTGAGATAAGCTTGCCTCTTGCTATTGGCGTGGTTGGGGGCTCCATTAAGTCACGTAGTGATGTACAAGTAGCATATAATATTTTGGGGCAAGTTAGCGTCAGTGAACTAGCTGAACTTATTGCAACTGTTGGATTAGCGAATAATCTGGCAGCATTACTTGCTATTTCAACTGTTGGTATTCAAAAGGGCCATATGAATTTGCAAATTCGCAATGTTTTGAAAAATTTATCTGCTACTGATAATGAAAAAAAAGCAGTAAAGCAGTTGATGCAAGAGCAAAAACGCTATGGTGAAACTGATGCAAAGAATTTTTTACAAAAGATTAGAGAGGAAAATAGTTAAGAATGAAAGTCGGTATTGATAAAATAGGTTTTTATACACCAAATAAATTTGTCGATATGGTGGATTTAGCTGAAGCAAGAAATGTAGATCCTGGCAAGTTTTTAATTGGAATTGGCCAAAATAAAATGGCGGTTGCAGATAAAAGTCAAGATGCTGTATCAATGGCAATCAATGCAACTAGTGAATATATTGATGAAATTGATCTTGAAAAGTTAGGATTGCTAGTATTTGGTACGGAATCAAGTGTCGATCAATCTAAGTCTGCTTCATTATTTGTCAAAAAGGCTTTGAATTTACCCAAAAATATTAGAACTTTTGAATTGAAAGAAGCTTGCTTTGGCTTAACAGCAGCTATTTTGACAGCAATTGATTATGTTAGAGCACATGAAGATAAGACCGCAATTGTTATTGGTAGTGATATTGCGCGTTATGGCGTAGCAACACCTGGTGAAGTTACGCAAGGTGCTGGTAGTATTAGTTTACTTATTAAAAAAGACCCAAGTATCTTAGAAATTGATAGTGAAACTAGTATGTATTCTGATGATATTGATGATTTTTGGCGCCCTAACAATTTCAAATGTGCTTTAGTTGATGGTAAATACTCAACTAATGTTTATCTTGATTTCTTCAAGAATTGTTTTGAAGATTATACTCAAAAGCAAAACTTGAAGACGAGTGACTTTGAAGCATTATTGTTCCACTTGCCATTTACTAAAATGGGACAAAAAGCTCTTAAATTAGCTATTGAAGGTCAAGAACCTGAAACATGTGCTAGACTGCTTGATAAATTTGTAGCAAGTGCAACTTATAGTAAAGAAGTTGGTAATATTTATACAGCTTCACTTTACATGTCTTTACTTAGTTTATTAGAAGTAGATCAACCAAAGGCAGGGAGTTTAATTGGACTATTTTCATATGGTTCAGGTGCAATGGCAGAATTCTTTACTGGTCGTTTAGTAGAAGGATACGAAAAACAATTATATCCTGCAAAGCATAAAGAACTGCTAGAAAATCGTAAAAAATTAACGGTTTCAGAATATGAAGAAATATTTAATGATAGTTTGAAAGACTTGGCTGCTAGTGAAGAAATAAATTCTGATGCAAATGGTTGGTATTTTGCTGGAACAAATGAAAATATTCGTCAATATTCTAAGAAATAATACTTGCAAGCGGTTACACAAAATGATATATTAGAAGTGTGGAAGAGGTAGAAAGTAACAAAATTTAGGTTTTTATCTCCAGAATTGTATTGTTAGTTGAATGAAGATTCTCTGAAAAAGAGGTGTCAGCCGTTATAGTTAATAGACTTATGATTTGGCTGCGCGTATGTTTTCCATTTGATTATTAAAAATAGGTTGCGTTCTTTTCGCAAAAACTCGAACAAGTGATGTTATTATGGTCGCGTCAGCCAATATATTGATAAACATGTTGATGATTGTGACTAGAGGAAATACTACCTCATCCATTTGATGAACAGGCTACTTACCAGGAAGAGTAAAAGGGTAGCCTGTTTTTTAATGCAAAAAAGAAGACTAGTAATGTTATTTTACATTACTAGTCTTTTTTTCTAAAACTAATTTTCTTTACGTAAAACTAATTTAGCGATTGCTTCGCAACGAGCAGTTTGTGGTAGCATATCGACATTTTCAATTACGCGAACATCATATACTTCACTTAACATTACTAAATCTTGAGCTAAAGTAGATGGATTACATGAAATATAAACAAAGCTCTCAGGTTTAACTTGCATAATGGTCTTAATTAAGGATTTAGCTAACCCTGTTCTTGGTGGATCGACAATTAAAGCATCGATTGGAACCCCACTGTTTTTTAGTTGTGGCAAGATTTTTTCAACGCTACCTTGTAGATATTCAGTATTGCGGACATGGTTTAATTTAACATTGTGCATTGCATCTTCAACTGCTTCAGGGATGCTTTCAATACCAATAACTTGCTTAACATAGTCACTGGCAATGATACCAATTGTCCCAACGCCACTGTAAGCATCAATTAAAACTTGATCAGGAGTTAAGTTAAGCAGTTTAATAGCTTCGCTGTAAAGAATTTCTGTTTGTTCTGGATTAAGTTGGAAAAATGCTCTTGGAGATAAAGCAAATTTTTTATCGAGAATATGTTCTATAATTTGATTCTTTCCAGCTAGTTTAACCGTCTTATTTCCCCAAACTTGCGGATTATTCCAATCAGTTTCATTTTGAAAGACAGAAACTACGTTATCAAGCTTCATAACTTCTTGAGCTAGTTTTTTCAAACCATTAATCTTTTTCCCAATAGTAATAAAAGTAACCTGCATTTCTCCAGTAGAAACAGCTTCACGAACTACTATTGTTTTAATTCCATCAAAATGCTTGCGCCAATTGGCAACAGGTAGATGATATTTGTCGATTAATTTTTTGATTAAACGTTCTGTTTTTTGGGTATTTTTAGATTGGGTAGGCATTTCCGGTAGGTCAATTAAACGACGGGAATTTGGTGTATACATGCCCAATTTGGTTTTCCCTTTACTAAATTCGAGTTGGTATTGTGCTTTAGCACGATAATGCCAATTTTCTTTAGCTGGGATAGTATTTTTAACTTTGTATTTTTGATAGCCACGAGGATGATATTTTCTAAGAGATTCTAAGACAATATCTTTCTTGAATTCAAGTTGCTTGTCATAACTTAAATGAGCTAGTTCTAGACCACCAATTTCTGGATCAACTTTATCAGGGAAAGCCACCCGATTAGGACTTTTTTCTTTAATTCGAACTAATTCACCTTCGATGTAGCCAGGATGTGTTTTAATTATTTTGGCTACGACTACTTCATCTGGTAAAGCACCAGGAATAAAAATAATCTTTTTTTTATAATAGCCAATACCTTCACCATTAATACCTAAGCGCTTAATGGTAATAATAATGTCTTTTTTTAAATCTTTCTTTTGATATACCATTTCATAATTCTTTCTACAAAAATCTAATTTTACTGTCTTAGATTATATTAAGTGCAAAAAACTACACGTGCAAGAAAAAAAGTAGTGTTGAAGGTTACTTTTTTTGATAGCATGGAATTAAACTAGTGAAAGGAAATATGATGTCAAAAATTACAAAAGTTTCCGCACAAAAAAGAAGCGGACGATATAATATTTTTCTTGATGATAAATATGCTTTTTCAGCAAGTGAGCGCACACTGACAGAATTTCGATTATTTAAAGGCAGTGAGCTGACCGATAAGCAAATTGAACAAATTAAACAATTTGATACAGATGCCAAAGCTAGTGAACTAGCTGCTCGGTATTTAAGTTATCAAATTAGAACAGTTGATGAAGTAAGACAATATTTGGTTAAGCATGAATTAAGCCCTGAAGCAATTGACAGTGCAATTAACGAATTTATTAACTTGGGCTATTTAAATGATTTCGAGTATGCTCGACTATTTATAAAAAATGATTTGGCAGTTGGACAAGATGGACCAGCTTCTGTTGCTCAAAAATTGCGCTTAAAAAAAGTCCCAGATAACAATATTGAAGATGCATTAGCAGAAGTTTCATCTGAGGACTGGATAGAAGTGGGAAAAAGATTGATTAAATCTTTAAAAAATCAACTTGGAAAAATAGCCTTTAACGAAGTTAAGAAAAAAATGACGTTCAAGTTATTGCAACATGGTTTTAGAACTGATTTAGTGCAAGTTATAATTGATGATTTAGATTTAGTTAATGAAGAAACGCAAGAAGATGAGGCTTTGAAAAAACAAGGTATAAAAGCTTATAAACGTTTTAAAAGACTTGATGAAAGCCAAAGAAAGTATAAAATAAGAACGTATTTATATAGTCACGGCTTTTCAAATAATGATATTGACCGTTTTTTGGCAGGAGAAGTTATTTCTCTTTCAGAATTAGATGAATATTAGGAGAAGTTTTATGAAAACAACAATTGATGAATTATTTTTTTATGGACGACCATTTCCAGCTAGTTTAATTGACCAAAATCGTAGTTTTTCTGAACAAAATATGATGATGGAAAACGATGAAGAATTTGCTAATTTTTTGAAAGAAAATAATTTAGAAAATAATCGAGCAAGTTTAGTTGTGTTTAATCCAGATAGCTTTATGTATTGGTATGGAGCTGTTAGTGACCATGAACTTACCAAAAGTCATGGGATGCTCAAGATGAACTTACCAAAAAGTGAAGTGGCTGTTAAAGAAAGAAATGGTGATTTAGCCAATCTTTCAACACCTTTGAATAGCTCAATTCCTAGTTTCTTAAAAGATGTTACTGCTGAAGGAATTAAGGTGTATGAAAACTTAGGCGATTCACCACTTCCATATGTTTTACAAAAAGTTGATTTAGATACAAAAAAACTGACCCAAGTGCTTTACTTGAAGGTCAGTGAATAAAGTTAATGTTGGCCAGGATCAATTGAAAGGTTGTCATATTCTAAATATGCCCCAATACAAGTTGAAACAAACATTACTATCAAGGTAATGCCAACTGAATTGCCAACAATTTGATCTAAGTTAAGGAAAGTGCGGACTAGGAAGGTTGCAATATAACATAAAATAAAATCTAAAACTATATTGGCTAGTTGTAACCAAGGCCGCCGTCTAACACTAAAGAAACGAAGAAATTGTTCAAAAAGTCCTTCATTAATTTGATTAGCCATCAAGTCAAGTGGTCGTTGAATTGTTGCTTTAATGGCAAACATAATAAAGCTCCCCATTAAAGCTCCAATAGTTGAACGCCAAATGCTGCTAGAATGAAGAACTAAAGCATTATATCCAATTCCGATAACTGCTAAGCTGCACAAGTATGGAATTAGTAGTAAAAAGACAAAAACTAAATATACACGTTTCTTTTCCATAAGTATAACCTCTTTCTTAGTAGCATTTTATCATAAAATTGCGCTTAGCTATGGTATAATACTATGGATTATTTGACATATTTTATTTTTATTATTAAAGATAGAAAGAGAGCAAGAAGATGAGTAGTGACCCTGCGGCGTCAAATTTCTTTGAAAATCTACGTAAAAAATTTGTGGGTGAGGAAGAAAGTGAACCCCTTGAGCAATTAGAACAAGAAATTGAAAAATTGCATGAAGATAAGTCGATTAATGATACAGTCTATTCTATGTTTACTGGGATTTTAAACTTTCAAGGTAAAATGGCCCGGGAAGTAATGGTACCAAGAACAGATGCGTTCATGGTCGATATTAATGATAATTTTCAAGATAATCTTGATGATATATTGCATGAACCATATTCTCGAATCCCTGTATATGATCAAGACAAGGATATAATTGTTGGTGTTATCCATATTAGAACTGTTTTGCGTAAGGCAAGAAAGCTAGGCTTTGATAAACTTGATTACCAAGATGTAATGTATAAGCGCTGTTTGCACCAGAAACAATTGATTTAGGTGAATTATTAGTTGAAATGCAAAAAAGACAGCAACAAATTGCTATTTTAACTGATGAATATGGTGGGGTTGTTGGTTTAGCAACTATTGAAGACTTAATTGAAGAAATAGTCGGTGATATTGATGATGAAGTTGATACTGCTGAAGTTTTATTTACCAAGTTAAGTGACAATAAGTATGTAATTTACGGTAAGATGACCCTTGATGATTTCAATGAAGAATTTGAAACCAATTTAGAAATGGAAGATGTTGATACTGTTGCCGGTTATGTCATTACAAAATTGGGAATGATTCCTGCAAAGGGCGAGAAGTTATCCGTTCCTTTAGACAATGGTATGGTTTTGACAACTAGAAGAATGAAAGGGTCTCGAATTCTTACCTTGCTTTTAACAATTCCAAATAAAAAGAAAGAAGAAATTGAGGATTAATGGCAGAGAAGTTATTAGATCAAGTTAATAAGCGTCGGACTTTTGCAATCATTTCCCACCCCGATGCTGGTAAGACAACAATTACGGAACAAATGCTTTTATTTGGTGGGGTTATTAGAAGTGCTGGTACAGTTAAAGCACGTAAGTCTGGCCATTTCGCAACTAGTGACTGGATGGAAATTGAAAAAAAGCGTGGTATTTCTGTTACTAGTTCAGTTATGCAATTCGAATATGAAGGTAAGAGAATTAATATTCTTGATACACCAGGACACCAAGACTTCTCTGAAGATACTTACCGTACTTTGATGGCAGTAGATGCAGCGGTTATGGTAATTGATTCAGCTAAGGGTATCGAACCACAGACTAAGAAGCTTTTCAAAGTTGTGCGTAAACGTGGTATTCCAATCTTTACTTTTATGAACAAGCTTGATCGTGATGGTCGGGATGGCTTAGATTTAGTAGCTGAATTAGAGGATATCTTAGGTATCGAAGGTGTTGCGATGAATTGGCCTATTGGTTCTGGTAAGAGCTTAAAGGGCTTATACGATATTCAAAATAACCGAGTAGAGCTTTATCGTAAAGATGGCGATGATCGCTTTATTGACTTAGATAGCGAAGGTAAATTACCTGAAAGCGAAGAATTAAGTCATGATAGCTTATATTTGTCAGCATTAGATGATATTGAATTAATTAAAGAAGCAGGTAATACTTTTGATGAAGAAAGAGTATTAGCGGGTGAACAGACACCAGTTTTCTTTGGATCAGCTTTAACTAATTTTGGGGTTGAAACTTTCTTGAAGAGTTTTGTTGATTTAGCGCCAGCACCAAGTAGCCATAAAGTTAATGATGATGAAGAACTTAAACCAGATGATGAAGAATTTTCTGGCTTTATCTTTAAGATTCAAGCTAACATGAATCCAAATCACCGTGACCGAATTGCCTTTGTTAGAATTGGTAGTGGTGAATTTGAAAAGGGACTTGATGTAACTTTAGCAAGAACTGGCAAGGCAGTTCGTTTAAATAATGCGACTGAATTTATGTCAAGTGAGCGTGTTCAAGTATCTAAAGCTGTCGCTGGTGATATTGTTGGGCTATATGATACTGGTAATTTCCAGATTGGTGATAGTATTTATGCTGGTAAACGTAAAATCGTTTATGAACCACTTCCTGAATTTACGCCAGAATTATTTATGCGAGTTACAGCTAAGAATGTAATGAAGCAAAAGTCATTCCATAAGGGAATGAATCAATTAGTTCAAGAAGGGGCAGTTCAGTTATACCGCAACTTTAACACTGATGAATATATTTTAGGGGCAGTTGGACAACTTCAATTTGAAGTATTTAAGTTTAGAATGCAAAATGAATATAATTCAGAAGTAGAAATGACATCATTAGGTAAGAGAGTTGCGCGTTGGATTGATCCAGAGCAACTTGATCCTAAGATGTCCTCATCACGGAACCTCTTGGTTAAGGATCGATATGATAAGCCATTGTTCTTATTTGAAAATGAATTTGCAATGCGCTGGTTCCATGATAAATATCCAGATGTAAAATTAACTGAAAAGTTGTAAGATTAGAAAAGCACTGAGTTAGAAGCTCAGTGCTTTTTTATCGTTTTATAATAAGCGCTTACAAAAAAATGGGGGGAGCGTATAATTGATAGTAAAGGGAGAAAAATAGTTTTATTTATGAATGAAGAAAGGGTTACTACTTTGAAAACTAAACTACCAAATTTAATTTATCTGGTATTGGCGTTTTTTGTTCAACTAAAGCTGGCAACATACTTACGTCAGTACACACCGAATAATTCCTTACAACATTTGCTTTTTGCATTGTATATATTTGCATTAGTTGTAACTATTATATTAACAGCTTCTTGGGCTTCAAATCTTAATAAGAAGCAAGCTCGCATTATTGTTGCTTTAGAATTTATGTTAATTATTGCTTCTTTAATATTGCCTTCCTATAAGCCTAGCTCAGTCTTCTTAGAGTTACTGCTTTTTTATGGTTTGATTCCATTATTGGGACAAGGAATTGCTGTGGCTAATTTAAATAAAGATATGAATAAAACTAAGATAGTAAGACCAGTATTATTAGTTGTTGGATTAGTTGTAAGTGTTGCGATGATTTATATTTATTCTTTGCCGTTAAGTTACGCTATTTCTGTAAAATTAGCTTACATTTGGGGAGCAATAATATTATTGCTTTATGGAATGTGCTGGAGAATGAATACTAAAAATAAGTAGAGCTTAATAGCGCTTACATTAATAGAGATATGTGCTATAATAAAAATGTAGATGAAATTGTAGATTGTAACTATTTAATTAGGCAAGACTGCAAATTATCCACTTTTTGAGTGGATAGTTTGTGGTCTTTTTTATTTCTCAAGGAGAAGATGAATGAAAAGTACAAATGTTAAAAAAGGATTTATCGAACAATTTGGAAAAGCTGCTGAGCATACTTTTTTTGCTCCCGGTAGGATTAATTTGATAGGTGAACATACTGATTATAATGGTGGGCATGTTTTTCCCTGTGCAATTACACTGGGAACTTATGCTGCTGTTGGTTCAAATGATCAGGATGCCTTTTTACTTTATTCTGATAACTTCCCAGATGTTGGAGTTGTAAAAATTACTTTTGCTGATTTGGCTAAAGAAAAGCAAGGTCTTTGGACAGATTATTTCCAAGGAATGGCACAAGTTATGCAAGCAGCTGGTTTAGACTATAGTCATGGCCTTAATATTTATATTAGTGGTAATTTGCCTGATGGAGCTGGTTTATCAAGTTCTGCCTCCCTTGAGATGCTTGTAGCAACCATTTTGAATAATTTATTTGGTGGAAAGTTTACACCTCTTGAATTAGTTAAATTTGGTGTAAGGGTTGAAAATGATTATATTGGCGTAAAATCTGGTATTATGGATCAATTTGCTATTGAAATGGGAAAAGAAAACCAAGCAATGTTATTAGATACTAATACTATGCAATATGATTATTTACCAGTCGAAATGGGTGATAACGTAATTGTTATTATGAATACTAATAAGCGTAGAGAGTTAGTAGATTCTAAGTACAATGAACGGCGTAGTGAATGTGAACAGGCTTTGGCAAGACTGCAAAAAGAGCTAAATATCTCTAGTTTAGGTGATTTAACTGAAGATGAATTTGATGAAAATACTTATTTAATTTATGATCCAATTTTGATTAAACGCGCTCGTCATGCAGTATTTGAAAACATGAGAACTTTGAATGCTGCAAAGGCTCTACAAGCAGGGAACTTAAAAGGATTCGGAAAATTAGTTTCTGCTTCTGGAGTATCTTTGGCTTATGATTATGAAGTAACTGGCCCAGAATTAGATACTTTAGTAACAACCGCTTTAAAGCAAGCAGGGGTTTTAGGTGCTAGAATGACCGGTGCGGGTTTTGGAGGCTGTGCAATTGCAATTGTAAATCTTGATAATGTAGAAGATTTTATTAATGAGGTTGGGCAAGTTTACCGTCAAAAAATAGGTTATGATGCACACTTTTATGTTGCAAATATTGCAGATGGTGCAAAGCAATTAAGTTAATAGTTTTTTAAGGAGATAAAATATGACAATTGCAGTTTTAGGTGGAGCTGGCTATATTGGCTCTCATACAGTTAAACGTTTATTAGCTACGGGTGAAGATGTTATTGTTTTAGATAATTTAATTACGGGTCATCGAAGAGCAGTTGATAAACGGGCAAGGTTTTACCAAGGAGATATTAGAGATTTTCAGTTTTTAAGTTCAGTTTTCAGTCAGGAAAAAGTAGATGGAATAGTCCATTTTGCTGCATTTTCTGTAGTTCCTGAATCAATGAAAAATCCGCTAAAGTATTTTGATAATAATACTTGTGGAATGGTAACGTTACTTGAGGCAATGAATCAATTTGGAATAAAAAGAATTGTTTTTTCATCAACTGCCGCAACGTACGGAGAACCAAAGCAAATTCCAATTAAAGAAACTGATCCCCAGCTTCCTACAAATGCTTATGGAGAAAGTAAATTAGCTATGGAAAAAATTATGCACTGGGCTGATTTAGCTGATGGATTAAAGTTTGTAGCCTTGCGTTATTTTAATGTCGCAGGAGCTATGCCAGATGGTTCAATTGGTGAAGATCATAATCCAGAAACGCACTTGATTCCAATTATTTTGCAAGTGGCGGCAGGTAAACGTCCAAGTTTACAAATTTACGGTAATGATTATCCAACTAAAGATGGCACTAATATTCGTGACTATGTCCATGTTTTAGATTTGGCAGATGCTCATGTTTTAGCCTTGAAATATTTGGAAGCTGGCAACTCGTCAACAGCTTTTAATTTAGGATCAGCAACAGGTTTTTCTAATATGGAAATTTTGCAAGCAGCGCGTAAGGTAACTGGTGAGCCAATCCCAGCAAGTATTGGCCCTAGAAGACTTGGAGATCCTAGCACTTTGATTGCAAGCTCAGATAAGGCTAAAGAACTGTTAGGTTGGAAGCCTCAATTTGATAATATTGAAAAAATAATTGAAACCGCTTGGAAATGGCATGAAAATAATCCGGAAGGTTTTGGTGATCGTAATTGACAGCAATCGAAAAACAAATTGAACTTATTTTAAAATTAAACCCCAATTATTCAGAAATGGATAAGGTATATCTTACTAATCGTTTATTGAACTTAATAGGGGATAATGCACTTAGTTTATCTGCAGCAAAGGATTTTTTAGCTAATCTTGATCTATTAGTAAAAGAAGCAGTAGCAAATAAGAAGATTGCGGATACTTTAGCGGCTAAACAGATTCTAGAAGCTCAAATTATGGATTTGGCAACACCTAGTCCTAGTCAAGCAAATCATATATTTTGGGATAAATATCAAGCAGGTGCCAAAGAAGCTACCAATTGGTTTTTCAATTTAAGTAAAGCTAATAACTATATTCAAACAAGAACCATCGCTAAAAATATTGTTTTTCCAGCTAAAACTGAATATGGTGACTTGGAAATAACGATTAATATGTCTAAACCTGAAAAAGATCCTAAAGATATCGCGGCTGCAGCTAAATTAAAAAAGGCAGGTTATCCTGCTTGTGCTTTATGTATGGAAACAGAAGGATATGCTGGAAGAAATAATTTCGCAGCAAGAGCCAATCATCGAATTATCAGATTCTTATTAGGTGGTAAAACTTGGGGATTTCAATATTCGCCGTATGCTTATTTTAATGAACACGCAATTTTTCTTGATGAAAATCATGAACCGATGGTAATAAATCAAACAACGTTTAGTAATTTGCTTGCGATTGTTGATATGTTTCCTGAATATTTTGTTGGTTCAAATGCTGATTTACCGATTGTTGGCGGTTCAATGCTCTCTCATGAACATTATCAAGGTGGACGACATATTTTTCCAATGGCCAAAGCTCCGATAGAAATCAAATTGCAATTAGCAGATTATCCTGAAGTAAAAGCGGGGATTGTTAAGTGGCCAATGAGTGTAATTCGGCTAATTAGCCATGATAAAGATGAGTTAATTAATGCAGCAGAACATATCAGAAAAATTTGGGATAACTATACTGATGAAACAGTGGATGTAAGAGCAGTAACTAATGGTATCAGACATCATACTATTACACCAATTGCTCAAAAAATTGCAGGAAAATATCAATTAGATTTGGTATTGCGTGATAATCAAACTAGTAATAAATATCCTGATGGAATTTTTCATCCACATGCTGATGTTCAGCATATAAAAAAGGAAAATATTGGTCTGATAGAGGTAATGGGACGTGCAATTTTACCTGCAAGATTGAAAACGGAATTTAATGAAGTGAAAAAATACTTATTGAATCAACCTAATCAGATTAATCCGATTCATAAGGAGTGGGCTGAGCAATTACGCCAAAAATACTCATGGAGTGAAAGCAATTCTGATAAGCAACTGCAATTGGCTGTAGGAGAAGTCTTTGCGCAAGTTTTAGCAGATGCTGGGGTTTTCAAGCGTGATGAAGTAGGTATTGCGGCATTTAAGCGATTCTGTCATCAGCTATAACTTATAGCTATTTAGAAGTGGTGAAAGTTTATGGATATTAAAGTCGAAAAATATGGTCAATATTGCGAGCAAAATTTATATGAATTTACTTTAGTGAACGACCAAGGCTTAGTTGTAAAATTATTGAATTATGGAGCAACTTTAGAACAAGTATTAATGCCTGGACAAGCAGGTCTGCAAAACTTGGTTTTATCTTTGCCTGGGCGCCTTGATTATAGTAAAGAACGTAATTTTTTAGGTGGAACTGTTGGTAGAGTAGTAGGACGTATTCGTGGTCATATTTGGCATTGCGGAAGTAAAGATGTAGTGCTGGCAATGAATGAGGGGAAAAATCATATTCATGGTGGAAATGATGGGCTAGATCAACAAGTTTATAACTTTAGAATCAACAAATCACCTGAAAAGATAGAAGTTATTTTTACCTTTCTGGATTCAGCAGGACATAATTCATATCCTGGTAATTTAAAATTAGAAGTTAAATATATTTTGAATAATGATAATCAACTAAAGTATCAAATTAGAGCAAAATCTGATGAAACTACTTTATTTAATCCTACTAATCACACTTATTTTGCCTTGGATCAACCAAATAATATTTTTGATACCACTTTAACTATTGCTGCTGATTATTTTAAGCCATTAGATAAAGAGCATTTACCTTATGAAGGATGGCTAAGTGTTGACAATACAGTATTTGATTTTCGTAAAGGACAAAAACTAGCTAATGTAATTAATAGTACTGACAAGCAAATAATATCTGAAGGTGGCTTAAATCATCCGTTTTTATTAACTAATGGAGATAAGTTTGCTGCTAAATTAGAAACTAAAAATCATCGTGTTACGATGACAACAACAGCTCCAAGTATGGTTGTTTATACAGCTAATCATTTTGATGGGACAGGAGTTGCTAAAAATATTGATAAGTTTGCAGGCATCGCACTTGAATGTCAATATCCACCAGTTTCTGGAAATGATTTATCAGCAATTACTTTGTTAGCTGGAGAAGATTTTTATTTGGAAAATATTTGGAATTTTGAGTAAACAAAAAAAGTTCAGTTGGCTACTTCGTTTTGAAGTTAATCAACTGAACTTTTTATTTGCTTTAATTAATTATTTTCTGCAGGTGATTGCAATTACTTTTTTGGTTTTGTCAATTGTAATATCGTAGCTACGATCATCACGAATCAGGCGACGAATCAAAAATTCAACTTCTTCATCTTTTATTTTACGATCATGATTTTCGATAACAATTTCGATATCGGCATCTGTTTCAGTGTAAACAACTGAAGAATTACCAAGAGAATAAACTTTAATATATTGTGCATTAGTTGAATTAAGCTGGTTTTGAACTAAGTCAGAATAAGTATTTGTAACGTCAATTAAATGCATTGTTTTCACCTGCGTCTTTCTAAATTGTTTCTATATTTATAGTATACTCTAAAATCGTTAAATCGTTTATAGAAAAAGCACCCGCAGGTGCTTAATTTTAACTTTCTTTAGCAGAAATAGTAATCTCATCATTGACTAAATCGGCAAGGAAATTTTTAACATTAGCATGATCGAGTTTGAAGTCTGCTACTTTATCTTCAATTTCTTCTTGAATTGTGCGACGGAGAGGTCTTGCACCAAGACTAGGTTCATAACCTTCTTTTACTAACTTCTCTTTAGCAGCGTCAGTAACATCAATATGTAGACCTTGATCGCTAATCATACTATTAGTCTTAGCAATCATTAAGTCAACAATTTTAAGCAAGTCTTCTTTTGATAATGGATTAAATTCAATTACATCATCAAGTCGGTTTAGAAATTCTGGTTTAAAGAATTGACTCATGGATGAACGAGTTGATTCTTTACTTGGATTGGCTTCGGCAGTAAATCCAACGCTAGCATTTTTAATACCTTGGCCAGCATTTGAAGTCATAATGATTATTGTATCTTTAAATGAAACAGTTCTACCTTGAGAATCTGTTAAGCGACCATCATCCAAGATCTGTAAGAAGAGGTTTAAAACATCTGGGTGAGCTTTTTCTATTTCGTCAAGTAAAATCAGGCTATATGGATTGTGACGAACTCGTTCAGTCAACTGACCTGCTTCTTCATAACCTACATAACCTGGAGCAGATCCAATTAGCTTAGAAACTGAATATTGTTCCATATATTCTGACATGTCAAAGCGAATCATTGCGTCAGTAGAACCAAACATCTTTAAGGCAACTTGTTTAGCGAGTTCAGTCTTACCAACTCCAGTTGGACCAACGAATAAGAATGAACCAATTGGACGACCGGATTTATTGAAACCAATGCGGTTACGGCGAATTGCTCGAGCAACTTGTTCAACAGCCTTATCTTGTCCGATAACTTTTGCTTTTAAATCACTAGCTAAGTTTTGTAATTGATTTTCTTCTTGCTTTTGAATATCGCCAACAGGGATGCCAGTTTTTTCTTCGACAATCTTATTCATAATCTTGTCAGTAATGACAGGGGATTTGTCAGGATCAACTTTTTGATCTTTCATCTTGTCATATTTTTCAATTTGATCGCGATAGTAGGCTGCTTTTTCGTAATCTTCATTCTTTAAAGCATCTTGTTTTAGTTGTTGAGCAGCATCAATTCTTTCTTTGATCTTTTCTTTATCAACAAAAGGAATTGTTAAGTTCATTCTTGAACCAGCTTCATCAAGTAAGTCGATAGCTTTATCAGGTAAATAACGATCTTGGATATAACGTGACGATAATTTTACTGCACTTTCAATCGCAGCGTCAGTGTAATGAACATGGTGATAGTCTTCGTATCGCTTTTGAATACCATGTAAAATTCTAATAGTTTCATCTACACTTGGCTCTTTAACTTCAACAGGTTGGAAGCGCCGTGCAAGAGCAGAGTCTTTTTCAATTTCACGATATTCTTTAATCGTTGTTGCACCAACTAATTGGAAATCACCACGTGCAAGAGCAGGTTTAATAATATTGCCAGCATCCATTCCGCCTTCAGCATTTCCGGCTCCAACAATTTGGTGAATTTCATCTATAAACAGAATTAAGTCTGGATTGCTTTGTAATTCTTTGATAAGTCGTTGCATTCTCTGTTCAAATTGGCCTCGGACACCAGTACCTTGGACCATTGAAACAATATTGAGAGAAACAATTCGCTTATTTTGTAGTTTGGCAGGAACACTACCATCAACAATTTCTTGAGCTAACCCTTCAACTACTGCAGTTTTACCTACGCCAGCTTCACCAATTAAAACAGGATTATTTTTGGTTCTGCGGTTTAAAATTTCGATTACGCGAGCGATTTCTTTGTCACGACCAATGACAGGATCGATTTTACCCTGTTTAGCTAAAGCAGTTAAATCTGTTCCATATTGATCTAAAATGCTATTACCATTTCCACCCCGACCAGGAGTTTGTGGATTTTGCATTTGACTAGCAGTGGCGCCATTCATTGAACCGAATAAGTTATTAAAGTTCCCAAATAAGTCTCCCATATTTGGATTTTCATTATTATCGTAGTTATCATTATTTATATTTTCGTTACCAAGGTTTCCTCCTTGACTAGCACGAAATTCTTGGTAGCATTTTTGGCATAAATCAAGTGAACGACTTTCGCCATTTACCTTAGTGTAAAGGTGAATGGAGGCAGGGCGTTCATGACAATTTTGGCATAACATTCATATACCGCCTTTCCCTTAACTTTACTTAAATTGTAGTTTTAGCACTCTAACTAGTCAAGTGCTAAGCTCGGAATTTGCCAAAGTATTTTTTGCTAGTTAAAATGTCTAAGGTTTACATAAAAGGTATTAGCGAAATTTAAAAAGTTGGTGAAGAATATGGATTATGAAAGCATTTTAAATCAATTAGTTGATGGGGAATTATCTGAATACAAAATAGAAGCTAAAGATGCATTTGCCTTTCAACAGGCCTTGCGAGCTTTTGGAAAAAGAACTTATATTAAAGGGCGCGCTTTAAGAGGCGGGGCAATTATTTATACTGCAACAAATATTGATAAATAAGACTGAAAACATTTACATTGTTGTTGTTTTAAATTTATAAACATGTTAATCTAGATACCGTACGGGTATTTTTGAAAAAATGATTTATTAAGGAGACTTTTAACTATGGAAAAACGCGATTTTCACATTATTGCAGAAACAGGTATTCACGCACGTCCAGCTACTTTATTAGTTCAAGCTGCTTCTAAGTTCAGCTCAGACATCAACTTGGAATTTAATGGTAAGAGCGTAAACCTTAAGTCAATCATGGGTGTTATGTCACTTGGTGTTGGTAAAGATGCTGAAGTTACTATTTCAGCTGAAGGTGATGACGCTGCAGAAGCAATCGAAGCAATCAGCGACACTATGAAAAAGGAAGGCTTAGCTGAATAATGACAAAGACTTTAAAGGGTATTGCAGCTAGTGACGGTATTGCAGTTGCTCCTGCATATCGTTTAGTTGAGCCAGATCTTTCTTTTACTAAAGCTTCAGTAGATGATGTAGATCAAGAAGTTGCTCGCTTTGAAAAGGCTGTAGAAACTTCTATTCACGATGTTGAAAGTGTTCGTGATATTGCTAAGGAAAACTTGGGTGAAGAAGAAGCACAAGTTTTTGAAGCGCACTTGTTAATTCTTAATGACCCTGAATACATTGGGGCAATTAAGCAAGAAATTAAAGATTCAAAGGTAAATAGTGAATTTGCACTTGATGAAACAAGTCAAAAGTTCATTACAATCTTTGAAAGCATGACTGATAATGAATACATGAAAGAACGTGCTGCAGATATTCGTGACGTTTCTAAGCGAATTATGGCTCACTTGCTTGGCAAGAATTTACCAAATCCTGCAGCTATCGATCATGAAGTAGTAGTTGTTGCTCATGACTTGACTCCAAGTGATACCGCCCAATTGAACAAAGACTATGTAAAAGGCTTTGTAACAGATATTGGTGGTCGTACCGCTCACTCAGCAATTATGGCACGTTCTTTAGAATTACCTGCTGTTGTTGGTACTGACTCAATTACTAGTGATATTAAAGACGGTCAACTTTTAGTAGTTGATGGTTTAGATGGTTTAGCAGTAATTGAACCTTCTGATGAAGAAGTAGCAGACTACAAGAAGAAGGGTGAAGCCTTCTTAAAGCAAAAGGCTGAATGGAAGAAGTTGAAAGATGCTCCATCAGTAACTAAAGATGGTAAACACTTCACAATTGCTGCAAATATTGGTACTCCAGATGATATGGCTGGTGTATTAGAAAATGGTGCAGAAGCAGTTGGTTTGTACAGAACTGAATTTTTGTACATGAATTCTAGCGAACTTCCTTCAGAAGATGACCAATTCGAAGCATATAAGAAAGTCATTGAAGGTATGAATGGCAAGCAAGTTGTTATTCGTACAATGGATATTGGTGGGGATAAGCACTTACCATACTTGCCACTTCCTGAAGAAATGAACCCATTCTTAGGCTATCGTGCAATTAGAATTTCTCTTAAGGAAGATCAAATCTTCCGTACTCAATTAAGAGCTTTGCTTCGTGCATCTGCTTATGGTCGTTTGGGAATTATGTTCCCTATGATTGGTACTTTGGCTGAACTTCACAAGGCTAAAGCTATCTTTAATGAAGAAAAAGAAAAACTTGTTAAAGATGGTGTTAAGATTGGTGATGACATTCAAGTAGGTATGATGATTGAAGTACCTGCAGCAGCTGTACTTGCAGATCAATTTGCTAAGGAAGTTGACTTCTTCTCAATTGGTACTAACGACTTGATTCAGTACACATTTGCTGCTGACCGTGGTAATGAACATGTTTCATACTTATACCAACCTTACAACCCTTCACTTCTTCGTTTGATTAAGCACACGATTGATGCTGCTCATGATAACGGAATTTGGTGTGGTATGTGTGGTGAAGCAGCTGGTGATTCAGTAATGTTCCCACTTCTTTTAGCAATGGGACTTGATGAATACTCAATGAGCGCTACTTCAATCTTGCGTATCAGAAGCCAAATGAAGAAGCTTGATACTAAGGACTTAGAAGGTTTAGTAGATAAAGCAATCAATGAATCTTTAACTAATGAAGATAACCAAAAGTTAGTAGAAGACTTGATGAGCAAGCTTAATTTAGATTAATAAATAAAAGAGTCTAGTTATAGGCTCTTTTATTTTTTTGCTTAAATTCACACTTCTTTCAAAAATAATTGATATAATAATTTTATAGAAAAAAGATTAACAATATAAGGTTTTAAGAATATTAAACAAATATTAACTTTATAAAGTTAAGCTGATAGTGTATAATAAATTACACAGGAAGAATTGATGTTATATTTAAGGAGCGTGACGTAATGATTAATTTATATGTTTCATCTAGTTGTACTTCGTGTCGTAAGGCAAGAGCATGGCTTAATAAGCACGATGTTCCTTTCAAAGAGAGAAACATCTTTTCAGAACCATTGACTAAAGAAGAAATTGTCAATATTCTTCGTCTAACTGAAAATGGGACTGAAGAAATTATTTCAACACGCTCAAGAGCTTTTCAAGAACTACATGTAAATTTGGATGATCTTTCAATTGATCAGCTTTTAGACCTTGTTGAAAAGAATCCAAGCTTGTTGCGTCGACCAATTATTATGGATGATCGTCGACTTCAAGTAGGTTATAATGATGATGAAATTAGACGTTTCTTACCAAGAAAGGTACGTCGTTTAGAATTGGCCAAAGCTCAAAAATTGGCTGACCTTTAAAAATTACGTTAGCTTCGGCTAACGTTTTTATTTTATTAGTAATTTAGGTTACAATATTCTAGTACAAAGGAGGGATTAAGGTGCAAGTAGAGAAAATAAATGAAAATACTATTCGAGTGCACATGGACTCAGAAGAATTAAAAAGTCGTGGCATTAGGATGCTAGATTTACTTGGAAATAAAAGTGAAATCCAAGACTTTTTCTATTCCATCTTGCGCGAGGTAGATACGGATCACTCTTTTGCCGGAGATAATCAACCAGTTACTTTTCAAGTAATGCCTAATGAAGGCGGTCTGGATTTATTAATAACGAAATATAATAAAGCAGATGCTGATAGTATTCAAAAACAACTTGGTAATCTTTTAGGAATGGGTAATGATAATCGTGAAAGTAGGTTAGGACCTATTCAAAAGCTCAATAAAGAATTGGGAATTTCTTCAGATTCTAACAAGGATATCCCAGCCAAGGAAGTAAGTAATCAAGCTAATTTCTTATTTTCTGATATTGACCAAGTAGTTCAATTAGCTGATAGCTTACCAACAGATAAAGTAGCGGCTAGTCTTTATACTTTCAAGGAACATTATTTATTACAAATGAATAATTTAGGTAATGCTGAAGATGTAGATTCTGGCAATATTTGGTCAGTTTGTCTTGAATTTGGAACTTTAGCTGATGATAAGACGCTTAATTTGTTCAAAAATAATGGAAAGTGTTTGATCAAGCAAGATGCACTAGCTGATTTATTAACTTATTTCAAATAGTCAAAAGAGGTCAAAAAATTTTGACCTCTTTTTGTGTACATAAAATCAGGAGGATTATTATGTATGCAGCGCTTTTAAATAATAAATTAGTTTTAGCAAGAACAGAAGAAGCCCGGATTCAGTCAAATCTTATAGCTTTAAATCAAGAGAAATATCTTTGTCCGCGATGCAAGAAAAAAGTTATTCTAGTTCTTTCAGAAAAGAGATTACCCTTTTTTAAACATCAAATGGCTCAAGTAGGTCGGCAAGGAGAAAAAGAAGAACATTATCGGGGAAAGATTAATTTAAAAACAGCTTTAATTGCGGCTGGTTTCCCAGCTAAAGAGGAAGTCCCTTTGGCAAAAGGGGAATTGAGAGCAGACATTCTTGTAAATTCACAATTAGCATTTGAAATTCAGTGTGCACCACTTTCAAAGGGAGAATTTTCACATCGCCATAATTTATATAAAAAAGTTGGGATAATTGATATTTGGATTGTAGGTAAGCGGCATTATTTGACAAATTACTTAAATCAAAGGCAAGCGATTTTTTTGAGATTTAACAGGAGTTGGGGCTATTATTATCTGGAAATTGATAGTAAACGAGAATATTTAACTTTAAAATATCAAATCTTACAAGAACCATTAACAAGGAAAATTAGATATCAAATTAAGCAATTTAGAATTGATGAAGTTGGAATACTTAAATTATGGCAATTCAATCCAGGCTTTTCACAATATCATTTAAATAAAGATAGCCAAAAAAATTATTTATTAAGACAAATTCAGATGCAAACTAAGTTAGGGAGAAACTGTCAAATTTTTTG
>NZ_JBLTIM010000001.1:0-79566 GCF_055362665.1 Lactobacillus fornicalis | reverse complement strand
TGCAAGTAGCGAATCAAGTATAGCCAAAGAAAGCACAACAAGCAGCGCAAGTAGCGAATCAAGTGCAGCCAAAGAAAGTACAACAAGCAGTGCAAGTAGCGAATCAAGTACAGCCAAAGAAAGCACAACAAGCAGTGCAAGTAGCGAATCAAGTACAGCCAAAGAAAGCACAACAAGCAGTAGCACAGAAAAAGAAGAAGAAGTTACTGGTGTAGTATATGCTCCAGTAATTAATAACAATCCAGGTTGGATGATTGCATTATTAGATGGAGAAGGCCATTATACGGGTAAATATATCCCAACTAATACTAGTTGGAAAGTATTTGCTAAGAAAACTATTTCAAATAGAGAAATGTATCGCTTAGGAAGTGACCAACAATGGGTACCAGCTGAATACGTTACTGTTAAGAATTTGGAAGTTGTAAGTAAAACAACGACTGAACCTAAGAAGAGTGATTCTAAAGAAGAAGCATTATCAGGTGTAGCATATGTTCCAACTCTTAAAGATCATCCAACATGGCAAGTAGCTTTGCTAGATGGGGACGGCCATTATACAGGTAAATACATTCCAACCAATAGCAATTGGAAGGTGTTTGCTAAGAAGACAATTAATAATAGATTGATGTACCGTTTAGGTAGTGATCAACAATGGGTACCAGCCGAATATGCAACATTGAAGTCAACGGTTGCAGAAAAGACAAGTGAATCTGTACCAACTAAGGTTACAAGCAATGAAGAAGCATTATCAGGTGTAGCGTATGTTCCAACTCTTAAAGATCATCCAACATGGCAAGTAGCTTTGTTAGATGGGGAAGGTCACTATACAGGTAAATATATTTCAACTAATAGCAATTGGAGAGTGTTTGCTAAGAAGACAATTAATAATAGATTGATGTACCGTTTAGGTAGTGATCAACAATGGGTACCAGCTGAATATGCAACATTGAAGTCAACGGTTGCAGAAAAGACAAGTGAATCTGTACCAGCTAAGGCTATAAGCAATGAAGAAGCAATGTCAGGTGTAGCATATGCTCCAGTAATTAATAATAATCCAGGCTGGATGATTGCTTTGTTAGATGGAGAAGGCCACTATACAGGTAAATACATTCCAACCAATAGCAATTGGAAAGTATTAGCCAAAAAGACAATTTCTGGCGTTGAATATTATCGTTTAGGTAATGATCAACAATGGGTAGCGGCAAGATATTTAAAATTAAAGTAATATAGTTTTTTAATAATATAAAAAGGCGAAACTTGAAGTTTCGCTTTTTTGTTGTCTTAAAAGTATAATATATTTAGATGTTAATTGGAGGTATATATATGCAAGAATTCGGTGTTATCGGACTTAGCGTTATGGGCAAAAACTTGGCCCTTAACATCCATAGTAAAGGATATTCTGTTTCAGGCTTTAGTATTGATAAGCCAGAAGTTGATGCCTTGGCAAAATATGCAGATGATAAATTAAAGCCAACTTATACTTGGGAAGAATTTGTAAATTCACTTGAAAAACCCCGTAAGATTTTAATTATGATTAGAGCAGGTAAGCCAGTTGATTTAACTTTAGAAAAATTAACACAATTGCTTGAACCAGGCGATATTGTAATTGATGGTGGTAACTCTAACTTCCACGATACTCGTAGACGTTTCCATGAATTAGAAAAATTCGGCTTACACTTTATCGGTATGGGTGTATCTGGTGGTGAAGAAGGAGCCCTTCATGGACCTGCCTTGATGCCAGGTGGAGATGAAGCAGCATTTGAAAAGGTAAGACCTATCTTGGAAGCTATTGCCGCTAAGACTCCAGAAGGCCGTCCTTGTGTAAGCTACATTGGCCCTGAAGCTAGTGGTCACTATGTTAAGATGGTTCACAACGGAATTGAATATGGAATTATGCAACTCTTCTCTGAAGCTTATGACATGCTTAGAAAGGCTTGTGGACTTTCTAATGACGAAATGAGTGACTTATTTGATAAGTGGAACCATGAAGACTTACAATGCTACTTAGCAGAAATTACAGCAGAAGTTTTGAAGAAAGATGACGATTTAACTGATGATAAGGTAATTGACCATATCTTGAACGAAGCTTCTTATAAGGGTACTGGTAACTGGACATTAGAAGATGCGATTGTTTTAGGTGCTCCTATCAGTGTGATTGCTGAAGCAGTACTAGCTAGATTTATGTCTAAAGCTACTACTAGAACTGGTAAAGAAATTACTGTTGATCAAAGTAAAATTGATGCTAACTTGCCAGAAGTTATTGCTAGTGCGCTTTACTTAGGTCAAGCTGTTTGTTACGCTCAAGGATTTATGCAACTTAAGATGGCAGCTAAGGCGTATGATTGGACTTTACGTTACCCTGGCATTGCCCAAAATTGGGAAGCTGGCTGTATTATTCGATCAAAGACTTTGAAGGATATTGAAGATGCCTTCGAAAAGCATCCTGATATCAATAACTTATTCGAAGCACCATTCTTTGCTAAGATGATGCAAGACCGCTTGCCTGATTTGAGAAAAGTGGTTAGTGTTGCAGCTGAAAATGGTATTCCAACTCCTACTTTGAGTGCAGCTCTTAACTACTTGGAATCAATCTTTAACCCAAGCTTACCTGCTAACTTGATTCAAGGACAACGTGATTACTTTGGTGCTCATACTTACTTCAGAAATGATCGTGAAGGGGTCTTCCATACAGAATGGTATGATGAAAAATAATACTTAATAATTAAAGTATTTGCTATTTACTAGCAAGTGCTTTTTTTCATATAAAAAATTTTTATTACATGTGCTTCGTTTGACTATAACTATATAAGTCGATATTGTTATTAATATAGATTTTAGTAGAAAGAGGATGAAAGAATGACAACGTTTATATCATCAATTTCAAGCGTGGTTGTTGTAATTTTGATAATAGCTTTGGGCTTCATTTTACGACAAAAAAAGTGGTTTGCTGATACTTTTGCAGGAAATATTTCTAAATTAATTATGCAAATAGCCCTACCTGCTTCTATTTTTATCAGTGTTCAAACTCATTTGACTAGATCAAGCCTCTTGAACTTGTTTGAAGGGCTTTTAGTACCAGCAATTGGTGTATTTTTAAGTTACTTAATAGCTTTTATCTTGATAGCTGTTTTCAAGATACCAGCAGGACGGCGTGGGACGTTTATTAATACCCTTGCTAACGCAAATACAATCTTTATTGGTATGCCTTTAAACATAGCTTTATTTGGTGAAAATGCTATGTCATATTTCCTTATTTATTATGTAATTAATACTGTTTCTACTTGGGCAATTGGAATTTTCTTTATGCAAAGTGATAGCTTACCAGGTAAGAAAAAAGAAGAAGCACACTTTAATTGGAAGAAATTATTGCCAATGCCTTTACTTGGTTTTATTGTAGCTATTTTATGGCTACTTACTGGAATTAGCTTACCAAGCTTTGTAAGTTCTACCTTTACTTATGTTGGTAATTTAGTGACCCCATTATCATTAATTTATATTGGGATTATGTTAGCTGATATTGGGCTTAAAAATATTAAATTGGATAAAGATACTATTTTGGCAGTTTTAGGTAGATTGGTTATTGCACCGATAATTATGCTGGGTTTAGTTGAATGGCTAATGCCAAGCATGGGTGTCCATATGGCAAACTTAATGAAGGATACATTCATTATTCAATCTGCAACTCCAGCATTATCAGTATTACCAATTTTAGCAGATCAAGGCCATGGTGACGTTGAATATGCTACAAATGTTGTTGCGATAACCACAATCTTCTTTGTAGTAGTAGTACCTGTTTTGATGCTAGTAGCTTCATAAATTATTGATATATATATAAAGTGCATCTTTAAGGATGCACTTTTTGCGTTACAATAAGACAGTGACTTTAAAGGAGATTAGTATGGAAAAAAATAAGTTAAATAATCTAAAACTAATGGCAATTTCGCTATTAGTAGGTTTAGTTTCTGGCTTAGTTGTGGGCGCATTCAGATGGTTGATAGGACTGCTACAAAGTTATTGGTTATATAGTTTTAGACTTGTACATGGCAATTACGGTTATTGGATTCTTATTATATTAGGTCTGTTGTTAACTGGTTTAATAGCCGGATATTTGGTAAAAAATGAACCTCATGCAGGAGGTAGTGGAATACCGGAAGTTGAGCTACAATTACAAGGAAAATTACAGCTAAATTGGTGGAACATTCTTTGGCGGAAATTTATTGGCGGAATTTTAGCAATTGGCTCAGGACTTTTTCTAGGTAGAGAAGGCCCCTCTATACAATTAGGAGCAGCTGTGGGGCAAGGCATTTCTAATAAGTGCAGTAAGACTAACCAAAGGGTATTACTTGCTGCAGGGGCAGCTAGTGGGCTTAGTGCAGCTTTTGGAGCGCCACTTGGTGGTACAATGTTTGTTTTAGAAGAAGTGTTTCATAATTTTTCTCCACGGGTTTGGCTTAATTCTCTAACGGCAGCTTTGGCGGCTAATTTTTTAGTAAGTAACTTATTTGGGCAACGTCCTGTTTTAGCGATTCCATATAATCATTCTTTTTCAGTAGACTTGTATTGGCACTTATTGGTATTGGGTGTTTTACTAGGAATAATTGGCCGAATTTATCAATGGGGCTTGCTAAATGGAAAGAAAATCTATACTAAGATTCCACTACCTAGATGGTTACATGGATTGATACCATTGGGGATGTTGATACCAATTGCTTATTTTGTTCCTCAAGTTATTGGTGGCGGAAATCAGTTGATTTTAAATTGGCATGGCTTTAACGCAATTGAAATATTATTCTTGGTTTTTCTGTTAAGAATTAGTTTTTCAATTATTTCATATGACTCAGGATTACCAGGAGGTATTTTTTTGCCAATCCTAACAATGGGAGCCTTGTTAGGAGCCTTATATGGAATGATTATGGTCAATTTAGGCTTGTTACCACGAGTATTAATTGTAAATTTGGTCATTTTTTCAATGGCTGGTTTATTTAGTGCAATTGTCCGTTCACCCTTTACAGCAATTTTATTAATTACAGAAATGGTTGGCTCTCTCTTACATTTAATGCCATTAGCTGTTCTAGCTTTGGTTGCTTATCTTGTTAATGATCTTTTAGGTGGTAAGCCAATTTATGAAAGTTTAGCTGATCGGATGGAACATAGTAATATTGCAGATTATGCTGATAATGTGGATCAATTGACTGTAAGTATTTTTGAAAATAGTAAATTAGCCGATAAAGAAATTAAAGATATTGCTTGGCCGTCCAAGACCTTGGTTCGGTTAATTCACCGCGGAGCACATGATATTATTCCAACAGGAAAAACAAAATTACTAGCTGGTGATTTGGTTGTTTTAGAAATAGATAGTAATGCACGTGGGTGTATATATGACCAAATAAAAGATATGCAAAAATAAAAAAAGACAGTTTCACGTGAAACTGTCTTTTTTGTTTTAAATGTTAATAATCCAAAGATAAATAATAAAAATGAAGAATAATCCATACATAATTGGTGAAACTTCTTTACCTCTTTTAGAAGCTAGCATAGTAATAGGATAAGTAATCATACCTAGAGCTAAACCATCAGAGATTGAATAAGTAAGTGGCATACCTAAGACGATTAAGAATGCAGGTAAAGCAACTTCGAACTTATCCCAATTGATTTTAGCTAAATTACTTGCCATTAAAACACCAACAATGATTAAAGCAGGGGCGGTAACAGTAGTTGGAATTACTGTTAACAATGGACTGAAAAACATAGCGATTAAGAACCAAAATCCCACAAAGACTGCAGTTAAACCAGTTTTACCGCCCATAGCAATCCCTGAACTTGATTCAACAACAGTTCCAAGAGGTGAAACACCGAAAATAGAGCTAATAATCATTCCAATAGAATCACTCATTAAAGCTTTACCGATTCTAGGAATTTTACCATCTTTATTTGCTAAACCAGCTTGTTGAGTCATACCAATTAAAGTACCAGCAGTATCAAAGAAGGTAACTAATAAGAAGGTAATAACAACAATAGCCATTTGAACGGTATTAACATTACCTAAATGAGTAACTGCTTGACCAAAACTAGGAGCGATTGAAGGTGGCATAGAAATAAATTCTTTAGGTAAAGGAATTTGGCCAATTAAAATTCCAAAGATTGCGGTAACAACCATCCCAATAAAAATAGAACCAGGCACCCCAAGACACATTAAAACAATGGTAACCAATAGTCCGAATACAGCAATCCAAACGGCCGGATTAGAAAAACTACCCAAACCAACTAATGATGAATCAGAGTTAACAATTAATTTACCGTTTTGTAGACCGATAAAAGCAATAAAAATCCCAATTCCAGCACTGATAGCATATTTTAAATCTTGGGGGATGGCATTAATAACGATTTCTCTTAATTTGAAAATAGTTATTAAAACAAATAATAGTGAAGCAACTAACACACCAGCTAAAGCTGTTTCCCAAGATATTTTCATTCCTTGGCATACAGTATAAGCAAAAAATGAAGCACTTCCTAAAGTAGGTGCTAACGCAATAGGGTAATTAGCAACAAGCCCCATTACTATACTACCTAAGGCACTTGCGAGAACTAAAGCGGTAAACACAGTACCTTTTCCCATGCCACTAGCAGTTAAAATATTGGGTACAACAAATAACATATAACTCAAGCTAACGAAGGTAGTTAAACTGGCAATTAGTTCAGTTTTAAAACTAGTACCTTGTTCAGTTAGCTTAAAGAAACGATTAATATTTTTCATGATTCCCTCCATATGAAAAAAACTAATGTATCTAGTATACATTAGTTTAACATAAAGACGAACCTAAATTTATTTACTGAATATATATGTTCAGATTAAGCGTTAAGTACCCACATAAAAATAATGAAAATAAAGAATAGTACCCACATCATTGGGCTAATTTCTTTACCACGTTTTGCGGCAATCATAGTAATAGGGTAAGTAATCATTCCCCATGAAAGACCGTCAGAGATTGAATAAGTAAGTGGCATACCAATTACGATTAAGAAGGCAGGAACGGCAATTTCTAGTTTAGTCCAATCAACCTTAGCTAAATTTTGTGCCATTAAAACACCAACAATAATCAATGCTGGAGCAGTAACTTGAGTAGTAATTACGCTAAGTAAAGGACTAAAAATCATTGAAATTAAGAAAAATATTCCAACAAAGACTGCTGTTAAACCACTCTTACCACCAACGGCAATCCCAGCACTTGATTCAACATATGCACCAACTGGTGAGGTACCTAAAATAGAACCGGCCATCATTGCCCCAGAATCTGCAGCAAGTGCTCGACCAACACGAGGCATTTTATTATCTTTCATTAAGCCAGCTTGACTAGCTAAACCAATCAAAGTACCAGTAGTATCAAAGAAGGTAACTAACAAGAAAGTTAAAACAATTACCCACATTTGCATCGTGTTGATATCACCAATATGCTTAAATGCTTGACCAAAAGTAGGTGCAATACTTGGAGCAGAAGAAACAACTGCTGTAGGCAATTTGATTTGTCCTGTCAAAATACCAAAAATAGCAGCTAAAACCATTCCAATGAAAATTGCGCCGGGTACGTTCATAATCATTAAAACGATAGTAACTAATAGCCCAAAAATAGCAATCCAGACAGTAGGATTTTTAAGACTACCCACTGTTACAAAAGTAGACTTACTTGCTTCAACTAAGCCAGCATTTGCTAAACCTAAAAAAGCGATAAATAGTCCGATTCCGGCACTAATAGCATGCTTTAAATCAACTGGAATTGCATCAATAATCTTCTCTCTTAACTTAAACATAGTAATTAAAATGAAAATAAATGATGCAACAAAAACTGCAGCTAAAGCAGTTTGCCATTTAACATGCATACCTAAACAAGCTGTATATGCAAAAAATGCATTAATCCCAAGTGCTGGGGCAGTAGCGATTGGATAATTGGAAGCTAGTCCCATAATAAAACAACCTAAAGCACTAGCTAAGGCAGTAGCTGTAAAGACCGCGCCTTTATCCATACCACTAACACCTAAAACATTTGGATTAACAAAAAGAATATAAGACATACTTACAAAAGTTGTAAGTCCGGCCAAAAATTCAATTTTAATATTGGTGCCGAGCTTGTCTAAATCGAAGTACTTTCTAATTATGTTCATTTTTATCTCCCAAGTGATTAAAATTCGGATATTTACTTAAATAACCTGACTATTAAACTTTAACATTCTTGATAATTAATGTAAATACGAATATTAATAAAAGAACATATACAAATATTAACATTGCTCAGTAAATAACAATAGTAAATCGCTGAAAGCGCTTAATATGGGGTCTATAATTATAGGTAAGCTGTTACTAATTTATATTGAAAGGGTCAAATACAATGACTGTATATTACAAAGGTTTTCCGCAAAGTGATCGTAATGAAGCTATAAAGATGGTAAACGTTGATGAGCTTGAAGATAGAGTAAGGAAAGTAATGCCAGAAGCAGCTTACTACTATATCGCATCAGGTTCCGAAAATGAATGGACTTGGCGTAACAATACCACTGCCTTTAACCATTTTCAAATCGTTCCACGTTCATTAACAAATATGGATAGTCCATCGACTGCAACGCAATTTATGGGGATGGATTTAAAGACACCTATTATGATTTGCCCAATTGCATGTCATGGTATTGCTCATAAAGATGCAGAAGTAGCAACTGCTCAAGGAGCAAAAGCTGCTGGAGCATTGTTTTCATCAAGCACATATGCCAACAAGAGTGTTGAAGATATTGCAGCTGCCACTGGAGATTCTCCTAAGTTTTTCCAACTTTATTTAAGTAAAGATTGGGACTTTAACAAGATGGTCTTTGATGCAGTAAAATCAGCTGGTTATAAAGGTATTATGTTAACAGTTGATGCACTCGTTTCAGGATATCGTGAAGCTAATTTAAGAACTAACTTTACATTCCCAGTACCATTAGATTTCTTCACTAGATATGTTGGTGCAGAAGGGGAAGGTATGAGTGTTGCACAAATGTATGCAAATTCAGCTCAAAAAATAGGACCAGCAGATGTTGCAAAAATTAAAGAAATGTCAGGCTTACCTGTTTTTGTTAAAGGTATTATGAATGCTGAAGATGCATATATGGCAATAGGAGCAGGTGCAGATGGTATTGTAGTTTCTAACCATGGTGGTCGTGAAATTGATACCGCTCCAGCAACAATTGACATGCTTCCAGAAATTACTGCCGCAGTTAACGGCAGAGTTCCAATTATTCTTGACTCTGGTGTTCGTCGTGGCTCACATGTCTTTAAGGCTTTAGCCTTAGGTGCTGATTTAGTTGGAATTGGTCGACCATTCTTATACGGCTTAGCACTTGGTGGTGCAAAGGGCGTTGAAAGTGTAATTAACCAAATTAACAACGAATTTAAGATATTGATGCAATTAACAGGTTGCAAGACAGTAGAAGATGTTAAGCATGCAGATATTCGACAAATTAACTATACTGCTGACAACTTGCCTTCAAATACTGATCCTTCAGTTCGCAGAGCATATCCTGTAACTAAAGAAAATCAAATGGAAGGTACACAAGATGCCGCAACTGGTGCATCAAAGCATTAGAAAAATATTATAATAAACAACTCAAACAAACTATCTACTCAAAGAGCTTTACATGTTGCATGTAAGGCTCTTTTTGTTTGTTAGGTATTACTGTGATTTATATTAGTAAATTGTTTTTTTGTGATAAAATTAAAAATAAATAAAAACAATAAATTCTGGGGGGAGAGGTCATGTCATTTTTGAAACTTTTAAAGATCAATTTGATTAGAGCCATTACTTTGATACTTGCTACCGTATTAGGGGCAGTATTAGTTGCAGTTGGTAACTCATATTTGACAAATATTGGTAATTCCTTGCAGAAGCAAGATATCAATACTTTTTTAAGATACATGCTTTTATTTTTTGTTGTATTAGTAGGTGGAGAAAGCATAGAATTTATTGCTAGTTATTTATTTGCTAAGCAAGTGCAAGAGTATTTACATGAAGTTAGAGAGCGCATAACTAGAAAACTATTTTTGCAAAAGGAAACTACCAAAATAACTGATGTTCAAAACTCATTAACTAATGATTTAAATATGATGAACGATAATTTCTTAACTCCGCTATACAAAATTATCAGTTCAATTTTTAATATTGTATTTTCAATTGCCATTGTTTTTACTTATAGCTGGATATTAGTGGTTTTAATTTTAATCTTGGCAGTAGTGATGTTTGTCTTGCCACAGCTTATCTCAAAGCCACTTGAAAAAGCGACTGTTGCTGTTTCTGAAAATAATCAAGCATACCTTGATACGATTGAAAAGTGGTTTAAGGGAATCGCAATTTTGAAACGTTATAATGTTAAGTCAAAATTGTTTCAGGTTTTAGCTAAGAGCTCGAATAGGCTGGAAAAGGCAAACGTTAATCGTTCAAAAAAGGTTAGTCAAACTTCAATCTTTAATAATTTAGTTAATGGTTCAGCTCAAGTATTAATTATTTTTACAGCTGGATTATTGATAATAACTAAAAGTATGCCATTTGGTGCCTTCTTTAGCATTGGTAATTTTTCAGGTGTTATTTTTACTGGTTTATTTACTGTTGTTAGTCAGATTACTTTAATTCAATCTAGCAAGCAATTAAACAAAAAAATTACTGCTAATATGGCAACAGTAGATACTGAAGTTGCTAGTGATAGCTTGGCTGATTTTGCTACTGTTTCTGGTCAAAATTTGACTCTTAACTTCCCTAATGGTGAACAACTGCGCTTTCCAGATTTTGAAGTTAAACAAGGAGAGAAGATTCTCTTAACGGGTGAAAGTGGGGCAGGGAAGTCAACACTATTTAAGCTGATTTTAGATGAACTAACGCCAAGTAGTGGACAAATTACCTTCAAAGATAAAAATGGTAAGTTCCTCAAGCCTAACCTAAATCAAATAGGTTATATTCCACAAGATCCAGTCTTATTCCCTGGGACAATTCAAGAAAATATTACGCTTTTTAATGATTCTTTGAATGAAAAAGCAAAATATTGGGCTGAAAAAGTTCAATTAGGTACTGATTTAACTAAGTTCCCTCAAGGAATTAAAACTAAGGTTGATTTAGATAAAAATAACTTATCAGGTGGGCAAAAACAAAAGGTGGTCTTGGCCCGGACCCAAGTTTATGAAAGTAAGTTAGTCTTAATTGATGAAGGGACTAGTGCAATTGATTCTAAGAATACGCAAATTATTTTGCAGAATTTATTGCAAAGTTCGGCTACTGTCATCTTTATTGCCCATAATTTAACTCCTGAAATGCATAAGTTATTCGACCGCGAATTGAAGTTAACTAAGGTATAAAAAATAGCATCCACATGGATGCTATTTTTTTGCAAACTAACTAGTTAACTTTATCTTTTTATCGGCAACTTGCTCGATGAAATACTTATCATGCTCAATTAAAAGCATAGCAGGCCTAGTTTGCTTGAGTAGCTTAATCAATTGATCTTGATTAAAAACATCTAGATAATTTGCTGGCTCGTCCCACAAATAAAAGTCAGCTTCTTCAACTAGTGATTTTGCAAGAGCTACTCTTTTTTGTTGGCCCATACTCATGTCTTCAATTTTTAAAGTGAAGTCATCTCGTGGGAAACCCATTTTTTTCAAATTATTCAGTAAATCAGAATATGGAATACGCTCTTTTTCAGAAAACTCCTTTAAGGTGCCTGTATAAGTTGAAAAAGTTTGTGGCAAATAAGAAATTTTTAATCCATTCGCTAAGATTATTTTTCCACTAGCTTCAGCTTTAGACTTATTCAAAATAAATTTTAATAGTGTAGACTTACCGGAGCCATTTTTTCCTTCTAAGGCAACAATACCATGATTTTTAATGATTAAATTTAAATCATGAAATAAAGACTTATTGGCAATCTTTAAACTTAAGTGTTGCAATTCTAAGAGAGTTTGGTGGTAATTAGGACTAAAGTTCATTAATAAGTCTGGAGCTTGTTCAATATTAGTTAAAAGGCCTTCTTTTTCAGTTATTTTTTTATTTACTCGTTGCTGCATAGTTATCGAGCGTTTCATTATTTTGGCCGCTTTATGGCCATAAAAGCCCTTATTGATATCGGCATGGATTTCATTTTTGTGGGCAGCGGCGGTTTTGTTTTTTTCTGATTTTTCAGAAAAATTCTTAATCTGACTAGCACTCTTTTTAAGTGAAGCAATCTCGCTTTTTAGTTTGATATTTTTGTCTTGATTATATTTATCACGCTTGTCTTTAGTCGCTTCATAACTAGCATAGTTACCCTGGTATAAATGAATTTCATTATTTTCAATTGCTAGAACGTGATTTACAACCTCATTTAAGAAGTCACGGTCATGGCTGACAATAATATATCCTTCCTTATGCTTTTTTAGGTAATTAGCAACTTGCCTTCTATTAGCTGCATCTAAGTGATTAGTTGGCTCATCAATTAAGGCAAAAGAATTTTGATTAACAAATGATACTGCTAATAAAATCATAGTCTGTTCGCCACCACTTAAAGTATTAAATGGTTGCCAAATCAAATCTGGATTGAGTTGCATTAAGTTCAATTCTCGCTCTAATTGCCAGACCTCAAAGTTAATTTGACTTTGAAGCTCATATAAAACTAGATTGCTAGGATTAGCAATTGGAGCAGGAAAGTAGGAAAAAGTTATGCTAGTTAAAATTTCTCCGCGTCCTTGAAGCTCATTACGTAATAAATTTAGGAATGTTGTTTTTCCACGACCATTTCTCCCAACTAACCCAAGTTTCCAAGAACTGTCTAAATTAAGATTTAAATTAGAAAAAATAACTTTATCGCTATTATCATAGCTAAATGATAGGTTGTTAACTTTAATAATACTCATTAAATCACCTCTAATAAAAGGCTAGATGATGGGCTAAGTTATAAATATATTATCATAATAAAAATATTTTTAAAACATTAAAAATAAATATGCAATGCTATTTGATAAGAGAATTAAAGAGTTATTTGTTGCTAAAACTGAATAAATAAAAAGCTGATATATCCTCAAGCAGAAGATAATATCAGCTTTTTCTATTAGTTATGACTAGGTGTCCAATCTTCAGGTAATTTATCCATTTCTTTAAGTTTTGCAATAATTGTATCCAAAACTTCTTGGCGATCCTTTTCACTTGCCATAAAGTCTAACTTGTCACCATCAATTTTGATTTTTGGTGAGTAATCATAGTTTTCATACCAAGGTTCATAGTAGCTTAATAAGCGCTTATAGTAATCCTCTAAAGTTGGATCATAATCAAGTTGTTCAAACTCGCGACCACGCTTTTGGATACGCTTAATCATTGTTTCATATGATACATCAATATGAACTAATAAGTCTGGATGCTTCTTTGGCATGTGTTCAAGTTCTTTCATCATTGAATCTAGTAATTCATCATAAGTTGCAACTTCTTCTTTGGTTGCACGACCAATATCTGCATTCATATGAAAGAATAGTGAATCTTCATAAATTGAGCGATCCAAAACATTATTGTCGTCAGTTAATGCGGCTTTAATACTATGAAAACGCGTATTTAAAAAGAAAATTTGTAGTAAAAATGCGTATTTCTTTGGATCTTTATAGAATAAAGGCAAAACTGGATTATTATCAACACTTTCATAGAAAGGTTGAGTGCCTAAATATTTAGATAAGATAGAGGTTAAACTGGATTTACCGGCTCCAATTGGCCCGCTTAATACAATAACTGTCATCACGTTCCTTCTTTGTTAGATAAATTATAAATTACCCAATTCTTTTAACTTATTATCGATTAATTCTAAAACAGCCTTGCGGTCATCTTCATTATCGACAAAATTATATTTATCGCCATCAATTACCATTTTTGGTGATTCTGAATAGTTTTCATACCAAGGTTCGTAGTAATTACGCAAACGTGCATAGTATTCTTTTAAACTTGGATCTGTTTCAAGCTGTTCAAATTCACGACCACGACGTTTAATACGGCTTAGCATGGTATCTAACGATACATTAATATAAATAAGTAAATCTGGCTTTTTATGAGGATTTCCGGGGACATCTTCCATCATGTTATGTACTAAATCAACGTAAATATCACATTCAGTTGGATCAGCAATACCACTGTCAGCATTCATCTTGAAGAACAATGCATCTTCATAAATGGAACGATCTAAAACAACATTAGGGTTGTTTTCGGATAAAGCTTCATTAATTTGTGCTAAACGCTTATTGAGCAGATAGGTATTAAGCAAAAAAGTATAGCGTTTCATATCCTTGTAGTACAAAGGCAAAACAGGATTTTTTGAAACATCTTCGTAAAAAGCATTACTCCCTAAATGCTCTGCTAAAATAGAGGTTAAACTGGATTTACCGGCTCCAATTGGCCCACTTAATACAATAACTGTCATCACGCTCTTTCTTTAATATCACAAGATATAGTTTGCTTTCTATAGTGTAATTCAAGATATGGGGAGCTACAAGCATTTTTTTTATTTAATAACAATCAAAAAAGTCAAGCAGAAAAAACAGCCTGCTTGACTCAATTTTGTTATTTAATTTTACTAAGCTAAATATTTTTTATCTAGATCTTGGGCTGCTGCTTCATCACAAATAATAGTTACATCAGGGTGCTTTTGAAGAATAGAAGCTGGCATTTCTTCTGTAATTGGCCCTTCAATCATGTTTTTAATTGCCCAACGCTTTTTTTCGCCATAAGCTAATAAAACAATTTTTTTAGCTGACATGATTGAAGCAATTCCCATACAGATGGCAGATTTAGGCACATCATCAATGTTATCAAAGAAGCGAGCATTAGCCTCGATTGTACTTTGTGTTAACTTGACTTCATGCGTTGTACTGTCAAAAGAAGTTCCAGGTTCGTTAAAGGCAATATGTCCGTTACGACCAATTCCTAAAAGTTGAATATCAATTGGATTTTCCTTGATTATTTGGTTGTAATGTTCAACTTCAGCTGCAATATTGTTAGTTTGACCATCAGGTAGATATGAGTGCTTGAATGGCTTAGCTTTAAAAAGATGTTCATTCATAAAGTACCAATAACTCTGTTTATTTTGTGGACTTAAACCAACATATTCATCTAAATTAATACTAGTTAAATTGGAGAAGTTCAAATCGCTGTTAACCATATTTTGGTATAGTTCAATTGGAGATGAGCCGGTTGCTAAGCCTAATACTTTTGCTCCAGCTTTTATTTCTCGGGAAAATATTTCAAAAGCTTTTGCAGCACCAGTGATTTTATCTTTAGTTACAATGATTTTCATAAATATTACTCCTCTCACATTGGTATAGTCCATTATAGACTGGTATAGCCCAAAAGTCAAAAAAGAAGCTTTCGAAAATCGAAAACTTCTTTTGATATTATTTAGACTTAATGTAAGTTTGTCCATCTGCAGCAGGAGCAACACTTTTACCAAAGAATGCTACTAAAACAACTATAGTAATTACATAAGGTGCAATCTGTAAGTAAACAGATGGTACGTGAGAGATGAAAGGTAATTGACTTCCGATAATACTCAAGCTTTGTGCAAAGCCAAAGAATAAGGAGCTAAGCATTGCCCCAATTGGATCCCACTTACCGAAAATCATAGCAGCTAGAGCCATGAAACCTTGTCCAACAATTGTTGAAACACTAAAGTTACCAGAAATGGCTTGGGCAAAGACCCCACCACCGATACCACCGAGTAAACCGGAGATTAAAACACCAGCATAACGCATTTTATAAACGTTAACCCCCATTGTATCGGCAGCTTGTGGATTTTCACCTGCTGAACGAAGTCGCAAACCGAATGGTGTTTTATAAAGTACCCACCAAAGAACAATGGAAAGAATAATTGCTACCCAAGCTGGAGCGGAAGTGTTCTTGAAGAAAATATCACCGATAACGGGGATATTAGAAAGAACAGGAACATTGTAATAACCGAAGTTAGCAGAAATATTTTCTGTTTGCCCCTTGTCATACATTGCCTTGATCAAAAATACTCCAAGTGGTGGTGCCATTAAATTAAGAACAGTACCAGAAATAATGTGATCAGCACGCCAATTAACTGTTGCTACGGCATGTAGTAGTGAAAAAATCAAGCCACAAATACCGGCCACGATAACCCCTAACCATGGAGTGGCACTCTTAAAGGTAGATGCAAAGGTTAAGTTGAAGACGATACTTGAAAAGGCCCCAATTGTCATAATACCTTCAAGACCAACGTTAACAATTCCACTATGTTCGCTGTATGCTCCACCTAAAGCTGTAAAGATAAGAGGAGCGGAATAAACTAGGGTTGATGAAACAATCAAAGCTAGCATAGTTGTAATATTCATTAAACTTCTCCTCCTTTTCCGACTTTAACTGCCGGACCATCTACACTGTTATTTGAGACTTTTGCAATAGTTTCGGGTTGATTGTAGTTTTTCTTTTTCTTTTCGAATAAAAGGCCAATTACGTAATTAATTGCAACGAAGAAAATAATAGCTGCAATAACGATTGAAACAATTTCATATGGAATACCGGCTAGAGTCTGCATTCCCAGACCTCCAATTTTAAGAATAGAGAAAAGGAGGGCAGCGAGTAGAATACCCAAGGCAGTACCACCACCAAGTAATGAAACGCTCATACCGTCAAAACCAATATCAACACTAGTAGTTTGAGTAAAGTAGTTTTGGTATGTCCCTAATCCTTGAACTACACCACCTAAACCAGCAAATGCACCAGATAGTAACATTGATACAATGATATTTTTCTTGGCACTCATTCCGGCATAACGTGAAGCGAACGGATTAAGGCCAACTGCTTTAATTTCAAAGCCGGTAACCGTCTTTTTCATAATAAACCAAAAGACTACTAGAGCAATTAAAGCTAGGAAGATGCCAGCATTAATTCTTGAACCCCCAAACATGTTGCTTAACCAATCCAATCGTAAACTACCATTATCAGTTACAGTTTTAGTTGCATCAGTAGAAACACGTAAACGGTCACTCATAACATTTTGCATCAAATACTGGCATGAATACAAAACTATATAGTTAACCATAATAGTTACGATAACTTCATTTGTTCCAAAGTAAGCTCTTAAAACCCCTGCAATACCTGCGATAGCTGCACCGACTAAGGTACCAACGATGATTGCGTATGGTAAAAGAATATATTTAGGCATGTGTGGATTAGCAAGAGCAATCCAAATCGCAGCTAACCAGCCACCTTGTGCTTGCCCAGATAGCCCGATATTGAAGAAACCTGCACTACTTGCAATTGAAAAACCAATTGCTGTAAATATAAGTGGGGTAGCTTCTCTAATTGTTTCACCTAGACCATTCATATTACCTAAAGCACTTGAAAACATTGAAGTGTAAGCAAGGATAGGATTGTAGCTCCAAAGTAGCATGATAACTGCACCAACTAAAAAGCCGGCTACGATGGAAATAAGGGGCACTAAAATCTTTTTGGTTTCAGCGTTAACCTTAAACATTAATTGGTACCTTCTTTCTTGTGGGCTCCTGTCATTAATAAACCTAATTCTCTTTCAGAAGTCTTTTCTGGGAGGACTTCTCCAGATTCTTGACCGTTATGTAAAACGATAATTCTGTCAGATAATTGCATAATTTCGTCTAATTCATATGAAATTAACAAGACAGCTTTACCAGCGTCCCGTTGTGCTAATAATTGCTTATGAATGTATTCGATAGCTCCAACATCAAGTCCTCGAGTAGGTTGGAATACAATGATTAAATCGCTATTGCGATCCAACTCACGAGCGATAATTGCTTTTTGTTGGTTACCACCAGATAATTCACCAGCTTTAAGGTTTTCATCTTTAGTTCGAACGTCGAACTTTTTAATAAGCTTTTTAGCATGTTCTGTAATAGCTTTGTGATTAATAATACCGTGATTTGAATATGGTTTTTGGTAGTAAGTCTGCAAAGCAATATTATCAGCTAAAGACATTTCTAAGATTAAACCGAATTTTTGACGGTCAGCTGGAACATGAGAAACTCCCAATTCAGTAATTTTTCGTGGTCGCTTATTGGTCATATCAGTACCTTTAATAGTAAAATGGCCTGCTTTAACATGACGTAAACCAGTCAAAGCTTCTACAAGTTCATCTTGACCATTGCCATCAATACCAGCTAAACCCAAGATTTCTCCAGCATGAACATCAAAAGTTAGACCTTTAACAGCGAGCGTACCACGATCTTCATTAACTTTTAAATCTTTAACTGATAAAACAGTTTTACCAACTTTAGCTTCTTTTTTAGGTAAGTTAAAGTTAACGTGACGACCCACCATCATTTCAGCCAAGCTTTCATCAGTAGCTCCTTCAACATCAACTGTTCCAATACTCTTACCGTGGCGAATAACGGTAACACGATCAGCTGATTGCTTAATTTCATTAAGCTTGTGGGTGATTAAGATGATAGATTTTCCCTCATTGCGGAGATTTTTCATAATATTGATAAATTCGGTGATTTCCTGAGGTGTTAAAACAGCTGTAGGTTCATCAAAGATTAAAATATCAGCTCCACGGTAGAGAATCTTTAAAATTTCAACACGTTGTTGTTGAGCAACTGTAATATTAGCAATTTTTGCATCTGGATCAATTGCTAAACCATATTTCTCGGAAAGAGCCATGATTTGCTTACGAGCAGTTTTAAAATCAAGCTTAATTCCTCTTTTTGTTTCATGGCCTAAAATGATGTTTTCTAAAACGGTAAAAGCTTTGGCCAACATAAAGTGTTGGTGAACCATACCAATTTTTAAATCTTTAGCAGCATTTGGACCATCAATTACAACTTTTTTCCCTCTGACATAGATTTCCCCAGAGGTTGGTTTAAGCAGGCCAGATAAAATACTCATTAATGTAGATTTACCAGCTCCGTTTTCACCTAGAAGCGCCAGGATTTCGCCCTTTCTGAGCGTGAGGTTGATATCGTTGTTAGCTTTAAAACCATTAAAGTCTTTAACGATATGGCGCATCTCAATAATGTTTGTGTTCTCTTTTTCCATGGCTTTCCTTCCCTATATGATATTTATAAAAAAACACCTCGTATCATCACGAAGTGCTTTAGAAATGACACACTATATATTGTGCTACTTACTTGGAGAAGTTGCAACCTTAATCTTTCCATCGATGATGTCTTGACGCGCTTGCTGTACGGCTTTCCAAGCTTTTGAATTTAAATTACCCTTGGTAAGTGATACACCATCATGTTGTAGTCCGTAAACTAAGTGCTTTCCACCAGGGAATTTACCATCATATGCTTTATTAGCAATATCTTTAACGGCAAAATTCAAACCTTTAAGAACAGAAGTTAAAGTAAAGTTTGATTTTTGACCACCTTTAGCAGTGTATTTTCCTTGAGAAGCTTGGTCAATATCAACACCGATGACCCAAACTTTATCATTAACTGCTTTTTCTGAGTTTAAATCTTTAGCTTCTTGGAAAACACCATTTCCAGCACTGCCGGCAGCTTGATAGACGATATCTGCTTTTTTAGCGTACATTGATTGTGCTATGGATTTTGCCTTATCTGTAGAAGTGAAATCACCAATATATTGATCTAAAATAGTGATCTTTTTACCTAATTTCTTAGCAGTATCCTTTACACCTTGAATGTAGCCAGCTTCAAATAAGTCAATTACAGAAGACTTAGCACCACCAATAAAACCTACAGTATTAGTTTTAGTAGTGTAGGCAGCAGCTACACCAGCAAGGTATGATGAATCATTAGATTTGAATGTTGCAGAAACAACGTTCTTCTTGCCAGTAATTACATCATCAATAATTACAAAGTTTTTCTTAGGATATTTGGCAGCTGCAGTTTTAACGGAATCAGAAAGCATGTAACCAACACCATAAATTGTTTGGTAACCAGCATTAACAGCTTGGGTAAAGTTAGGTTCATAATCTGAAGCACTACTTGATTGGAAGTATTGGTATCCACCTTTGCCTTGAGATAAAACGTGTTCTTTACCATAAGCTTGGAATCCACTCCATGCAGCTTGGTTGAATGAGTGATCGTCAACCCCATTGGAGTCAGTGATTAAGGCAATAGAATGATTAGCTTTAGAGCTAGATGAGGTTTTTGCACCTTTACCTTGACACGCTGTTAAAACTAAACCAGTTGTAGCAATTACTAAACCAGTTCCCATAACTTTTTTCAATTTAGTGTTAATCAATGTTAACATCCTCCATAAATAAATATACGAACAATATAGAGATAATGTAACAATTTGTTTGACATATGTCAAGAGTATAGAACTTTTAAATTTGGAACGGTCCAATATATTAACTAAATACGAATTATATAAAAACAAAAAGGGCTAAAAAGCCCTTTTTGTTAAATCGAATGTTGTATAGAAAATATAGATGAGTGAGTTATGAGATTATTTGCTTGGGTGCTTAGGAACTGAAATTTTACCATCAATGATAGCAGTTCTAGCAGTTCTTGAAGCCTTCCAAGCCTTGCTTGAAATTTGACCCTTAGTGATTGAAACACCATTAGTATCTAAACCGTAAATTAAATCTTTGCCACTTGGGAATTTGCCTTCGTATGTACGGTCTGCAATATCCTTAACAGCAACATTAACACCAGTAATAACAGAAGTTAATACAAAGTTAGACTTCTTACCATCTTTTGACTTGTAGTTACCTAAGTTAGATTGGTCAGTGTCAACACCAATAGCCCATACTTTATCACTAGCTTTTCTAGTTTGGTTAATAGCTTTAGCTTCTTCAAATAATCCATCGCCTGCACCACCTGCAGCGTGCATTACGATATCTGCTTTTTTAGCATACATAGTTTGAGCAATAGCTTTAGCTTTATCGCTAGAATTGAAGTCACCAATGTATTGGTTTAAAATAGTAATCTTTTTACCTAATTTTTTAGCAGTATCGTTAACGCCTTTGGTAAAACCAGCATCAAATAAGTCAACAATATCACCATGTGCACCACCAATAAAACCAACTACATTAGTCTTAGTTTCGTATGCAGCAGCTACACCAGCTAAATAAGATGCTTGATTTGATAAGAAGTTTGCAGAAACAACATTCTTTTGTCCCTTAATGGTTTCATCAATAATAGCAAACTTTTTATTAGGATTCTTTTTAGCGATAGATGATACAGCGTCTTTTAATTCATAACCAACGCCAAACACTAAGTCATAGTTTTTTGAGGCTTCTTGAAGACTTGTTTCGTAATTAGCAGCTGAACCAGTAACAAAATATTGATAGCCGTTTGTTCCGCGTTTTAAATTATGTTCTTTACTGTATGATAAAATACCAGTCCATGCAGATTGTTGGAATGAGTGATCATCAACACCATGACCATCAGTAACTAATGCAACAGTTCCTTTGTTCTTTTTACCATTAGAATTAGTAGTAGTTTTGTTTGAGCATGCAGTCATTGCAACTGCTGAAAGAGTAGCAACACCCAAAATAGCAACTTTTTTCAAATTCATTAAAAATCCAATCTCCTTATTTATATATTGTTTATTGTTCGTTTATTAAATTTGTTTACTTAGTTAGAAGGTGTAGTAGGAACTTTAACCTTACCATCAATAACATTTTGCTTAGCCTTGTTAACAGCAGCCCATGCAGAATCACTCATATTGCCCTTTACTACATAAGTACCGTTACCTTTTAAGCCATAAACAAAGTGCTTACCTCCAGGAAATTCGCCGTCATAAGCCTTGTTGGCGATGTCTTCTACAGCCTTACCAATACCTTTAATTGTACTTGTAAGAGTGAAGTTAGATTTTTTACCATCTTTATCTTTATATACACCAAGACTTGATTGATCTGAGTCAACACCGATAACCCATACTTTATCATTAGCTGCTTTTTTAGTATTGATGTCTTTAGCTTCTTGGAAAACACCTTCACCGGCAGTAGCAGCTACTTGATAAATAACATCTGCTTTATTAGCGTACATAGCTTTAGCGATAGCCTTAGCTTTATCTACACTTGAAAAGTCCCCAACATAAGCATTGATGATTTTGATCTTTTTATTTTGTTCTTTTGCTGCATCAGCAACACCTTTTGCAAAACCGGCATCAAATAAGTTAAGGATTACTCCGTGTGCACCACCAACAAAACCAACAACATTTGTTTTAGTGGTGTATGCAGCTGCATATCCTGCTAAGTATGATGCATCATTAGATTTAAATGTGGCAGAAGCAACATTTTTACGATTGATAACATTATCAATCATGATGAAGTTGTTTTTAGGATGCTTTTTGGATTCGGTGTTAATAGCATCACCTAATTCATAACCAACTCCAACAATGGTTTTATATTTAGCGTTAATAGCTTGTTCGATGTTTGGAATGTGGTCACTAGCTGAACTTGATTCAAAGTAGTTGTAACCGCCATTTCCTTTGAGTAGGTCGTGAGCCTTACCATAACGTTTAAGACCTTCCCAAGCTGATTGGTTAAATGAATGATCATCAACCCCAGTGTTGTTAGTGACTAAAGCAATACTGTGATCAGCATTTTTAGCATTGCTGCTTGAAGATTTGTTTGAACAAGCTGCCATACTCAAGCCAACTGCTGATAGAAGGATACTTATTGATAAAACTTTTTTAATTTTCAATTGCATCTACATTCTCCCCAAATAATTTTCTTAACGTCAATCAACATTAACAGTCTTTTGATTAGCTGTCAAAGTAAGCTAAATTCGCTAAAAGCTTGATATATCAACGTTTATAAAATGTGATAAATCTCGCTAAGCTTTGAGTCTGTAAGGATCAGACACGATATATAGATTTTTTTCAAAAATAACACAATATCTTGTGGATAAAAATGTTGAAAAGTGGAAAAGCACAACATATAGAAAAATAAAAAGCGGATACACTATAAAATGTATCTGCTTTGCGGGCTTATTCACTAGCTTTATTAGCGTCCTTTTGATATTTTCTAACAATATCAAAGTCACTATCTTTTGCATTAACATAGCCTAAATGGTTATAGATGTTGTATAAAACATTTTTACCTTCTTTGGTTTTAATAATATTTTTAAAAGCTGCACTTAGCTTTTTTCTGAAAGTTTTTGACATATCAGAACGAACTGAGATTGTGTCATTGGGTAACCATTTAGTGAAATAGATTGGCTTAGTATCTGTCATTACTTTTGGCTCATCTTTGGCAGCAATATTTCTTGCATCAGCGAAGACGCAAGCGGCGTCAACGTCACCGTTGTAAACAGATAATATGGCTTGATCATGTCCTTGAATTTGAACCATGCGTGTTTGCTTGGGAATACTTAACCCCTTTTCGTAAAGTTCTCCAATAGGTGCAACATAACCTGAAGTAGAAGATGGAGATTGAACGGCAATCTTTTTACCCTTTAAATCTTTCCAAGTTTTAATTTTAGAACCTTTTTTAACAACAATCATTGAGCGATAATGACTCATTTTCTTGTTATTTGGCTTACCAGATGGTTCATCATAGCCTTCATTCATAGCCCTTAGTAAGACGTCTGCCGCTTTCTTTTTATGTGCTAATACATAAGTATCTCCACCGATAAAACCGACGTCTACTTTTTTAGAAGACATTGCTTCAACCAATGCAGTATTGCTGGTTGATACGGATACGTGAACAGGAATGTCGAGCTGCTTTTTTAGCAATTTTTCAAGTGGCTTAACTCGATCTTGTAGTTTGCTACCCTGGACACTGGGAACAAATTGGACATTTAATTCCTTAGGAGTGTAATTAGTGGCATTATTACTTTTACTGGTAGAGCATGCGCACATTAATCCTGCAATTGATATAGTAACTAGAGCAATAACTGCTTTTTTTAAATTCATTTTTTCATCCTCCAATAAAAATGTAACGTTCAAAACATTAGCAGGAGAAAAAGAGATTGTCAAAATAGTAGCCAAGCTCAAAATACTGATAAATAAGCCTTTTAAAAATTGGCTTGGTACTAAAGAGCCTAGAGTTATTAACTGATTTGGGCGGTTTGAAAAATAAAAAAATAAAATAACAAAAAAGCCATCGATTTCTCGATAGCTTTAGAGACAAATTATGTATACGAATCGGATTTTTAATTATTACTTAGTAACTTTTTCAATAGTTTTTTCATAGTCACGAATTACGTCAAAGTTAGAATCTTTTGAATCTTTATAACCCATGTGTGAGTAGATGCTTGACATAATCTTTTTACCTTTTTCAGTCTTCATTAAGTTCTTGAAAGCCTTTTTAAGCTTTGTACGGTAAGCTTGTGACATATCAGAACGAACTGAAATGGTATCGTTCGGAATCCACTTGGTAAAGTAGATAGGAACTACATCTTTCATGACTTGAGGAGTATCTTTGGCAGCGATGTTTCTTGCGTCAGCAAAAACGAATGCAGCATCAACATCACCGTTATATACTGCTAAAACGGCTTGGTCATGACCTTGAACTTGTGTCAAAGTTGAGTCTTTAACTACGTTTAATCCCTTTTTGTAAAGTTCAGCAACTGGATATACATAGCCAGAAGTTGAAGATGATTCTTGAACAGCAATCTTCTTGCCCTTAAGGTCTTTCCAAGATTTAATCTTAGAACCTTTCTTTACGACAATCATAGCACGATACTTGTCCATCAAAGTTTTGTTCATCTTACCAGATGGTTCATCATAGCCATAACGTTCAGCTTGTAATAAAACATCAGCAATCTTACGTTTATGTGCAAGTACATATGCATCAGGGGGTAAGAAACCAACATCAACTTGGTGTGAACTCATAGCTTCTACTAAGGCGTTATTACTTGTAGAAACAGTAACTTTAACGGGAATACCTAATTCCTTCTTGAGCAAACTTTCAAGTGGCTTAGCCTTAGCTTCCAAAGTGCTAGCTTGTGAACTAGGTACAAATTGAACATTAAGTACTTTCTTTGGTGTATAACCAGTACTTGAGCTACCCTTTGAACTATTATTACTTGAACAAGCAGTAGCTACAGCAGCTGTAAGAAGAGCCAATGCCCCAACAACAATCTTCTTAAACTTCATATTTACCTCCAACTTCACTCAAATGCTTTTTGAGCTTATGTATTAGTTTTACCAAGAAAAAAATAGTTCGTCAACCAAAAAACAAACTATTTTGTAAATTTATTTAAAAAATGACAATTTATTTAACTAAATACGAACATTATAAGAGCTAAAACAATTTAAAAAGTACACTTAATATGCCAATCAAGGTTATAAGACTGATGGTTATTATGTGGCGCTTTTTATTTAAAACAAAGATGCCTGCAAACTCACGTAATAATGCATTGGGTAAGTAGTATAACCGAGTTGGAGCTCCAACACCATTGGCATTTAATTTTGCTTTCTTTGCTAAGAGAGCAGCTCTAAAAATATGGTAATTATTACTAAAAAATTTGCATGTGTATGGTTTGTTTTTAGTGTCTTTTTCAATTATTTTTTTAGAAAAGGTCATGTTTTCTAAGGTTGTTGTAGATTGGTTTTCTAAGATAATTATTTCCCGGGGAATGCCTGCTTTAATTGCGTATTCAGCCATTGCAGCAGCTTCTGGCAATTCTTCATCAGGACCTTGTCCACCAGACATTATTATTTTTGGCCAATTTCCCGTTTTCTTTTTAACTTTTTTAGCATATTTAATAGCTGTATTAATTCTATTTGCTAGCAAAGTTGAAATTTTAGTACCATTAATCAGTCCAGCCCCTAATACAATGAGATAATTTTCACGATGGTTTTTAGGATAAAATTGATATAGAAAAACATTAATAATAAAGCTCAACATTACAATTGTTAAATAAGTTGCAATAGTTGGTGCTAATCCTAAAATAGGGGCTAGGTAAGGTGGAAGATGAAGCCAATGCGTGAATTTTTGATAAATCCATAGACCTATTAATGCAAAACCTAAAAATAGCGTTAACATGTTAGGTAAGGTGTGACTTTCGTATTTCCAGACAAAATACGCATTCCATAGTAAGAATAACCAGGCAAATGATGATAATAATAAGACTAATAAAATACCAGCTACAAATGCTAATGACCAAAGATAATGAATAGCTGGAGGAGTTAGCTTAAAAATTAAAATACTTAACCAAAAGCCCGAAATTAAGACAACTAATGCAAAAATATTGCCAGTAATTAATCTCCGAGGTTCTTTAATCCATAAATAAAGAAAAAGAGTAGATATAATAACTAAAATAACGGAAGTAAAAACGAAGGCGGGGTTATTATTAAGCTTGTCTACTAATTGATCTACGATAGACATATAAATTTTCTCCTATATATCTTATTAAGATTAAGATAGCAGAAAATGAATAAAAGTGTATGAAAAAAGCAACTAAACAGTTGCTTTTTGTTTTAAATAATTGTTTAAGATAAATGGTGATAAAACAGTAGTAACGATTATCACTAAGATTAAGCTTGAGTAAATATCTTCAGGGAAAAGATGATGTGCAATGCCGATTTGAGCTACAATCAAAGCTACTTCCCCACGTGAAATCATACCTGCGCCTACTATATTGGCATCAATTTTATTAAATCCGAATAATTCGCAGGTATATTTTCCAGCCCAAAACTTAGATAATAGTGCTAAAACAGTCATTACTATAATAAAGATTAAATCTTGTGTGAAACTTGAAAAAGTCATTGAAAGTCCAATATCTGCAAAAAATACAGGAATGAATACAGAATATCCAATCGCACTAACTGCTGAATTGACTTCTTTATATTGTGGCGTTTGTCGAATTGCTAAGCCACCAAAAAAAGCTCCTACTACTGCGCTGAGACCAGTAAAATCGGCTGCCCAAGCTAATCCAAGAGCTAGGATTAGTGAGGCGATGACTACGGAATAATTAACTTCGATTCGTTCTGCATATTTCATGAAATATGGAGCAATAAATTTAAAAATAAGCCATACAATTACAAAATAAATCACTTCGATTATCAGATTAAGAACCAAATTGTTAGTTAATCCGCTGTTACCTCCTTCGTGCGAGAAAGAAGTAAATAAGCTTAAAACGACAACTGCCAAAATATCGTCAACAACGGCTGCTCCTAAAATAGCAGTACCAGCCTTAGTATGGAGTTGATTAGCATCATGCAATACTTCAACTGAAATAGAAACACTGGTTGCAGCAAATACTATTCCGATAAACAAGGCTTCTAAAAATTTCATACCAAATAATTGGCTAGCAATTGTCATGAAGATAACTGGTAAGATAACACCAATGAAAGCAACAGAAAAACTAAGTTTAAAATATTTTTTTAATAACTCTAAGTCGCTCTCTAATCCAGCTAAAAACATTAAAAATATAACACCTAATTCAGAAAACAAAGTAATTGTACTACTTGTTTTAATTAATCCTAAAATTGCAGGTCCTAATAAGATCCCTGACAATAATTGTCCAATGACTGCTGGTAAATTAAGCCGCGTAAACAGTTGACCTAACAAGGTTGTAATTAATAGGATTAAAATTAATTCACCAATAAAATGCATATATTAACCTTTCTATGGTAAAGAAAAAAGCTTTCAAGGGGCTTCTTTGGGTCAAGAAGCCCCTTGAAAGCTTTTAAACTCCAACCACTAAAACTTATTTAACTAGCTAAACATTTTACGCAGTTCTGTCTTTTTTTGCAAATTAGTGGTCTTTTTATTACGCATAATTTTAGGGGTGGTTTTTGCTAAAAGAGCCAGACAAATAGTAATTAAATCGACAACTTCTTGTAGAATAGCCCCAGCCATTGCTGGAATAATACCTGTAAAAGCGACAATTTCAATTAAGATAACAATACTAATTGCAGTTAAAACATCAATGTTAGCTACTTTCATAGTATGTTTTGCAATAGCTACAGCATCACTAACTTTTGATAAATCATTAACCATAATTACGGCATCAGCACTTTCACTAGCAGCGGTTGCTCCTTTAGCTCCCATAGCAATACCGACATCCGCAGCCATTAGACTAGGCGCATCATTTACCCCATCACCAGTCATAACAACTGGTCGATTTTCAGATTTGATACCTTTTACAGCAGCAATTTTTTCAGCTGGTAAAAGTGAAGAACGAACGTCATCAACGCCTGCAACTGCAGCTACTTTTTGAGCAACTTCAGAATTATCACCCGTTAACATCATAATATGCTGAGCGCCTTGAGCTCTTAAAGAAGAAATTGTATCAGGTGTTTCAGGTCTGATTTGATCTGCAAATGTAATATAGCCGCCAAATTTATTATCAATAGAAATATAAATTGCAGTTGAATTGATATTTTTTAAATTTTTATCTGGAGCTACAAATGATAACTTACCTACACAGACAATTTTATCTGCTACTTTTCCGCGGACACCTTGACCTGTAACTTCTTCTAAATCTGTTACAGAATGTAATTCTGCTTTTGGTGTAGCTTTAACTAAACTTGTAGCAATGATATGACTAGAAGCTTGCTCCACACTTGCAGCAAAAATTTGCAATTCCTCTTTATTAAAGCCTTTTTCAGGAACAATTTGATCAATAACTAGTTGGTTTCTTGTTAAAGTCCCCGTTTTATCGAAGGCGAATGTTTTAGCACGTGAAAGCTTTTCAAGGACAGTCCCACTCTTTACTATGATATGATTTTTAGACATTGAACTCATACCTGATACTAGTGCTACAGGAGCAGCAATTAATAAAGGACAAGGGGAAGCAACAACCATTACTTGAGCAAAGCGAGTAGGGTCACCAGAACTAATCCAAGCTGAAATACCAATAATTAAAGAAATAATAGTAAAAGGAACAGCATAACGGTCCGCCATTTTAACAAATTTAGCAGGGGCCGCTTCAGATGACTGCACTAAAGCAACGATTGTTTGGTATTCTGAATCCTTAGCTAGCTTAGTCACTTGCATTGTTATAGCGGAATCACCATTAATTGAACCTGACATTATGGTATCATCTATTCCTTTTTCAACAGGAACAGATTCTCCTGTTAAAGATGATTCGTCAAAACTTGAACTTCCAGTAAGAATAATACCATCAACAGGAACTTGGCTACCGGGTTTAACTAAAACATGGTCACCAATTTTTAAATCATCAACTTTAACCTCGCTAACAACGCCATCAACTACTTTATTGGCTAAACGAGGATTGTTAGAAAGAAGGCTACGCAATTCTTTGTCAGCCTGACTAGTTGCATAATCTTCCAGAGATTCACCACCTGTTAACATGACTAAAATCATCCAAGCAGCCCAAAATTCATTGACAGCAACAGTACTGATAACTGCAATAATTGCTAATATGTCAACTCCCCAGTGTCCAGCTTTTAAGTCCATAATCATTTCTTTAAGCATAGACAAAGCCATTAATAATGCTGCAATATCAATAATGGTGGCTGTGAGGTGTGGCATATGCATAACAAAATCTAAAATTGCACCAATAAAGCCAAGAATTAAAGCAACGATTAATTTCCATTGATGTTTCATAAATAACCCCCGATTTCGCTTACAATCATATCTTGTCTAAAATGTAACACCCAATTGCTATTCTGTAAACTATAATGATTATAAATTGCAAATTGTAATCATTATAAAATAAAAAAGTAGCCAGGATAGACTACTTTTCTGTGATATTGTATTTTTGATCTAATTCATGACTTATATAATTAAAGGCTTTAATCCATTCACGTCTAGTTAAAAGTCCTTGAAAAACTCCCGAATCATTTACAACTGGAATAAAGGGATTATTAATAAGTAAATGAAGCTGGGCTTCCATAGTCGTATTAACAAAATTAATTGTTGTAAATTTTGTTTGCATAACTTCGCTAACTTTCATATAAGATAATGGTTCAATAGAAATATCTGAATCAGTTAACATTTTTTCTGTGATCATAGACAAGGAAAGTAATCCGACTACCTGTTGCTTATGATTTAAAACAGGAATTTTAGCATATTTAACTTTGGTTAGAATTAAAAAAGCATGATATAAGGGTGCATCTTCTTGAACAAAAGCAATTTTTGAAGCAGGAATTAAAAAAGCACCAGATTTTTGCTCAATTAAGTGTTGAATTGTTGGTGAGAACATAATAACTCCTCTATAATTATTAAAACGCTTTCTTATATAATACTTGAAAAGTAATGTAATTAATAGTACCAAAGTATTGATTTATATGTCTAATGCATAGAAAAAAGGCCCGCTGGGAAGGCGGACCTTATAGGGTTTCAATCTACTTTGGAGGAGTAAGAATGAATGAAATAAAAAGTGGGAGTATAGCAAGTCTACCTGCTTGCTATGGTTTATATATTATAGAGTAATTGTGAATAAATTTTGCTGAATTATTTAAGAAAAGCTAAAGAAAAGTTTTATAATCTTTAAAGTACATAGTTATTGATATACGAAGAAACCCCACCTTGATAGGCGGGGTAATTGAGGAATATATATGAAATATCTATTTGGGGAAATAGATTAAAGTTGATTTTCATTACTTTGGAGGAGAATGAATGAAAAAAGTTGGGGTGTTATAGCTTCGAGGTTATTTCCTCTTGCTATGGTTTATATATTAGAAGATATTTGTGAAGAAATTATGATTTAAAATCTGAAAAAATGTAAATTAATTATATCTAAAATATGATGATATAACTTATTTTTACAGCAAAAAGCATTGCATGTTTGCAACGCTTCAAAGGTTATATGTAATCTATTAGGGGAAATAGATTAAAGTTGATTTTCATTACTTTGGAGGAGAATGAATGAAAAAAAGTTGGGGTGTTATAGCTTTGAGGGTTATTTCCTCTTGCTATGGTTCATATATTAGAGAATGATTGTGAATATTTTTTGATGAATTTAGCATAGTTTTGTAAAATTTGCTGAAACAGTGAAAAAGCTCGTATTGGGGGATACGAGCTTTTTTATAAGAAATGTATATTAATTAGTAAAAAATCTATTAGGGGAAATAGATTAAAGTTGATTTTCATTACTTTGGAGGAGAATGAATGAAAAAAGTTGGGGTGTTATAGCTTCGAGGTTATTTCCTCTTGCTATGGTTCATATATTAGAGAATGATTGTGAATAATTTGTGATGAAAAATAAGTAAAAATGTAAAAGATCTAGTATGAAATTATGATTTTTCCAGAATATCCCATAATTTTTGCTCTTGTGTCTTAAAAAGATAATTTTTACGGGCAGCAGCAACTAAGATGAATTCAGGTTGATTTTTATCTAATAAAGGTAGGGCTACTAAGTTAGAATTATTTTCGATAGATAGTGAAGTTAACAAAGAAATACCTAATCCTTGCTCAATTAAAGATTTTACGATGGTTACGTCTGGACTGTTATAAATGGTTTTAATATTAATTTGATTAGCTTCTTTTAATTGTTTTAAAGCTGCACTATGGATAAAGTCATTAGTTAAATCTATAAAGTTTTCGTTCTCTAAGTCTTTAAAAAAGATACCTTTCTTTTTAGCGAGTGGATGATTTTTATTTACGATTATTTCCATTGGAAACTTTTTTAAGACGGTTAATTTTAAATCAGGATTATTGGCAACTTGCATAGTACCTAACAAAGCAATATTAATTTGACCATCTAAGAGCATTTGCTTTAATTCATGAGAACCATGTTCTTGAACATTTAAATGTTTTAAAATATTAGCTTTTAATAATTTACCAGCAATTTTTGGAAAATATTCATCACCTATTATAGGAGGTAAACCAAATAAAATATCTTCACTTAGATGCTGATTTATTTCAGTTTGAGCTACTTCAATTTCTTTGAGAATCTTTTTTACATGTTCATCAAATTGCATTCCTATATTTGTAACGTTTACGCTCTTATGTGATTGATCTCTAATGAAAAAAGTTGTTCCAAATTCTGTTTCAAGTCGTTTGATTGCTGCGGTAATAGTAGGCTGTGTTACTCCGAAACTATCAGCAGTTTTGGTATAGCTTTTTTGATTTACTAATTCATGAAAATATTTTAAATCTTGTAAGTTCATAGTTCACCTCATATAAATAAAATTTATCATATGCGCTTTTGTTGACAATAAATTGTTAAAGATAATACACTTTGCTTGTAAACAAAATAAATAAGACAAGATCTTATAATCGTATTAAGAAAGGGCGGAGTATTTATGAAAACAATGGACATTATTCATAACCCATTTAAGAACAAAGGAACTGCTTTTACTGAAGAAGAACGTAGAAAGTTAGGCTTAATTGGTACCTTACCTGGCTCTGTTCAAACAATTGAACAACAAGCAAAAAGAGTATATGACCAATACAAAATTAGACCAGATGGTATGCAAAAGCGTAAGTTCTTGATGGAAGTTTTTAATACTAACCGTACTTTATTTTACTACGTATTAAGCCATCACATTGAAGAATTACTTCCTATTGTTTATGATCCAGTTATTGCACCAGCGATTGAACAATACAGTGAAATTTTCATGTTACCACAGGAAGCGGCTTTTCTTTCAATTGAACATCCTGAAGATATTGAAGAAAGCTTGAAAAATGCAGCCGATGGTCGTGATATTCGTTTAATTGTTGTTACAGATGCAGAAGGTATTTTAGGTATTGGTGACTGGGGCGTAAATGGGGTTAATATTTCAGTTGGTAAGTTGATGATTTATACTGCAGCAGCTGGAATTAATCCAAGCCAAGTTTTACCAGTATCACTTGATGTAGGAACTAATAACCAAGAACTTATCCATGATCCATTATATTTAGGTTTAAAGAAGCCACGTGTAACTGGTAAGGAATACTATGATATGGTTGATAAGTTTGTTGCAAGTGCACGCAAGCTTTTCCCAGATGTATATATTCACTTTGAAGATTTCGGTCGTGACAATGCGACTAAAATTTTAAATAAGTATCGTAATGAAATTCCAGTCTTTAATGATGATGTTCAAGGAACTGGGATTGTATCACTTGCTGGAGTACTGGGTGCATTAGAAATTTCAGGTCAAAAGATTACTGATCAAAGATTCTTAACTTTTGGTGCAGGAACTGCGGGCATGGGTATTGCTAACTTGCTCTGTAAAGAACTGCAATTACAAGGGTTAAGTGAAGAAGAAGCTAAAAAGCACTTCTACTTGGTTGATAAACAAGGTTTATTGTTTGACGATACTGAAGGATTAACTCCTGAACAAAAACCATTTACGCGCTCACGTGACGAATTTGACAATAGCGAAGAATTGACTAACTTAGAAGCAGTTATTAAAGCAGTTCATCCTACTGTTATGATTGGGACTTCAACTACACCAGGAGCATTTACTGAAGGAGCTATTCGTGAAATGGCTGCCCATACTGAGCGTCCAATTATTTTCCCAATCTCCAATCCAACAAGATTAATTGAAGCAATGCCAAAAGATTTGCTTGAATGGACGGATGGGAAAGCTTTAATTGCAACTGGAATTCCCGTAGAGGATGTTGAATATAAGGGTGTAAGTTATGCAATTGGACAAGCTAATAATGCATTGATTTACCCAGGTGTAGGATTAGGAGTTTTGGCTTCAAAAGCTCGGTTAGTAAACGATCAAATGATTTCTGCAGCTGCTCACTCATTAGGCGGAATTGTTGATACAACAAAGCCAGGAGCAGCGGTATTACCACCTGTAAGTAAGATTCATGAATTTACTAAAACTGTTGCTAAAGCAGTTGCTCAATCAGCAATTGATCAAGGTTTAGCTGATCCAGATATTACTGATGCTGAAAAGGCAATTGAAGCAATTAAATGGGAAGCAAAATATTAATACATAAAAAGGATTAAAGATTCTCGTTTTTATGCGAGAATCTTTTTTTTATAATTAGGTATAATAGGGAGGATTAGTTTAAAGGATGTGAAAGGGATGCTAAAATGGCTCAAAAAAGTTTTTCGTATATTCTTTTTGTGCCTGATATTGTTGGGAAGTTTTTATGGAGCTTATTACTTATATCAAAGATATGAACGTTATAAAACTTATGAAACGTTATTAGCTAAAAGACCAACGTTAAAGAAAGCTAAAGATGGTACAAGTATTAGTGCAGCTTGGTATAAAGAAAAAGAATTTGAGAAAAAATTATCCAAAAAATATCCATGGATTTATACTCTTTCATTTGATACGCCTGCTTTGACATATGTAGGAAGAAATATAGCTATTCCTGGTTTGGTTTCTACAAAAGCTTATGATTTTTCAAAGAAGAAAATGGATTTAGCTACTAATATGACGCCTCAAGGGATAGCTTTTGCAGATAAATATATGTTGATTTCAGCTTATGATGGCTTGCATAAGCATAATTCTGTAATTTGGGTATTAAATAAACAAACAGGTAAATATATCAAAACTTTGCAAATAAAAGGCAGACCGCATTTGGGTGGAATAGCTTATGACCCAGTTGCTAAAAATATTTGGGTAACAAGTTCACTTGATGGAGAATCTGCTTTGGCCTCTTTTTCATTAAAGGAATTAAAGAACAATAAAGGAAAAAGACCAGTTAAGTATAATAACCAAATGGCCTTACCTGGTATATCACGTGCTTCAACAGTTACTTATTTTGATAATCAATTATTTGTTGGCTTTTTCAATATGTATGAAAAGGGAACAGTTTCGGGATATACAATTGCTAGAAGTGGCAATTTTAAAGGGTCAATTACTACTGATGAGATTAAGGCAAGTACAGGTTCTGCTGCTTGGTCAACAGCAACAGGATCAACTAGCATGGATAAGCAAATTCAGGGAATAGCTTTTTATCAAGATAAAATATTTTTAAGTCAATCATATGGTAGTCAAAATTCTAAACTTTATATTTTTCCAGTATCTGCTTTAAATTCGCTTGATGAAAAAAATGCCGAAAGAGTAATTGAGTTACCGCCATACTTAGAACAAATTACCGTTGAAAATGGACAATTAATTTGTTTATTTGAATCAGGATCAAAAAATTATGCTCGTTCACAAATTATGATTATGGATAGAACACTATCATTAAATATAAATGCACTGTTTTCTAGTTACTAGAATTTAATAATGTAGAAAGTAAGAAAAAATGGATAAGACTGTAAAGAAAAAAGTACTTTTTTTAACTAAATTATCTGGCTGGTTGTGTTTTTTCCCGATAGCTTTTTTCTGGGAATTATATTTATGGGGCTATGAACCTAGCTTCTTTTTGCTAGGGATGATGGGAATTATTTTGGTATTTGCTTTGGTTTTGTTACTAAGTGATGTAACAGAACTCTGTTATAATAGGAATCGAATGCGAAGATGGATGATATTTGCAGCCGTTTTTGTATCAGTTTTAGTTGCAGTACCACTTTATTTTGCAATGCGAAAACTTCCAAAAAAGTAACAGATACTAAATATTTGTAAAGAAGCTTGCGTATATCGATATAATTTGTAAAATTTTTGTAATATAATATGCAGAATGTTAGGGGTGAACTGATGAAAAAAATAGAAGAAACAGAAAAGAAGCCATCTAAAGGTAAAGCTATAACTAGTTTTGTGTTGAGAACTATTTTTTATTTTGTAGTTTTGTTGGCATTGATTTATTTATACGAATATAGCGGAATTGATTCAGTGCACTTTATTTATAATGAATTTTAGTTAGAGGATTTTGCAGTGATTACTAATATTATTAAAAGAATAGATCAAATTGCGATTGAAGAGCCTGACAGAATTGCTTATGATTACTTGGGTACGACTAATACCTATGGGGAGTTGAAGCAACGCTCAGATGCTTGGGCATATAAAATTACTAATTTAAGAATTGAAAACAAAGCTCCAATTATGATTTGGGGTGGTCAAACTTTTGAAATGGTTGCTTGTTTTTTGGGATGTGTAAAAGCAGGCCATGCTTATATTTCAATTGCTAGTTATTCTAATGCAGAACGTTTGACTATGATTCAAGATGTTTCAAAATCTCCATTAGTAATTGCAATTGATGAATTACCTAATATTGATTTGAGAGATTTACAGGTATTGAAACCAGAGGAAGTAGAGAATGGAAAATTTTCAGTTAATGAAGATAACTTTGTTAAAGATGATGAAAATTATTACATTATCTTTACTTCAGGTACTACTGGTAAACCTAAGGGAGTCCAAATTAGTCATAAAAACTTATTGAGTTTTGTCAATTGGGAATTATCTGACTATGCTTTGCCAGAAAATCCTAGTTTTTTAGCACAAGCACCATATTCATTTGATTTGTCAGTAATGAGCTTATATCCAGCTTTAGTAAGTGCTGGTAAATTAGTGGTGTTGCCACATGATGTTACAGAAAACTTAGGGCAGTTGTTTACGACTTTGCCTAAGATGCAATTTAATGTTTGGGTTTCAACTCCATCATTTGCTCAAATGTGTTTCTTAGACCCTACTTTCAATGGTGATCATCATAAAGAGCTAACACATTTCTTATTCTGTGGTGAGGAATTGACGCACAAGTGTGCTGAAACTTTACGGAAGAAATTCCCTAATAGTAAAATTTTTAATACGTATGGTCCAACTGAAGCGACTGTTGCTGTAACGCAAGTTGAAATTAATGATGAAATTTTGAGTAAGTATGACCGTTTACCAATTGGTAAAGTAAAGGAAGATACTGAAATTACCATTGATGAAAGTAAAGGAGAAAAGCCTGGTCAAGGTGAATTAATAATTTCAGGACCTAGCGTTTCTAAAGGATATTTACATAATCCAGAAAAAACAGCAGCAGCTTTCTTTAAGACAGATGATAAGGCAAGTTATCGTACAGGAGATGCAGGTTTCTTCGATGGGGATATGCTCTTTTATCGGGGAAGAATTGATTTCCAAATTAAATTTAATGGTTATCGAATTGAGCTTGAAGAAATTAACTTCTATTTAAGCAAAAATGATTTAGTGCGTTATGGCGTTGTAGCTCCTAAATATGATAAAGAGCATAAAGTAAAACAATTAATTGCTCAAATCGAATTAAATGATGGTGTCAAAGATAAGTATTCTGAAGCAGAAATCACTAAATTGATTCGTGAAGATTTAGCTAAAAATGTGATGCCATATATGATTCCACAGCGTTTTGTATATCGTGAAGATATGCCAATTTCACAAAATGGAAAAGTTGACATTAAGGCTGTAATTAAGGAGGTAAACGCTTGATAAATTTACAACCATACAGTAATCCTCAGTATTTTGTGTTATTGTTAGGATTGCTGTTACCGTTAATTATTGGTTTGTATTTTGGCCGGCGTTTTAAAGTCTATGAAGCGATTTTTTCAATTGCTTTCTTAGTATTAACTTTTGGAGGAGATAAGTGGCAACAAGGGGTAACCTTGTTAGGCTATATCATTTATCAATTCTTAGTAACTTTTGGCTTCCAAAAGTATGTAAAAAATGGTGGCAAAAAAACAGGAATATTTAGTTTATTTGTTATTTTAGCCATAATTCCATTAACCATGGTTAAGGTAGCACCAGTAATTCCATCAAAGGAACCAATTACAATAGGTTTTTTGGGAATTTCTTACTTAACTTTTAAGACTGTTCAAGTAATTATGGAATTACGAGATGGAACGATAAAAGAAGTTGACCCGGTTATGTACGCTCGCTTCTTGCTATTTTTCCCAGTAATTTCTTCAGGTCCTATTGATCGTTATCGAAGATTTGTTAAAGATTACAACGAAGCACCAAGTAGAGAAGAATACCTTAATAACTTGGAACTAGCTGTTAAATATCTTTTCCAAGGCTTTTTGTATAAGTTCGTTTTAGGATGGTTATTTGGAAGTTTTTGGTTACCACAACTTACTCAGGCTGCCATTATTAATGGAAAAATTAATGGTGGATTGCACTTGTCATGGGCGCTTTTAGGATATATGTACTGCTACAGTATGTATTTGTTCTTTGATTTTGCAGGATATTCTTTATTTGCGGTTTCAATTTCATATTTCATGGGTATAAGAACCCCTATGAACTTTAATAAGCCATTTAGTTCACCAAATATTAAAGAGTTTTGGAATAGATGGCATATGACTTTATCATTTTGGTTTAGAGATTTTATCTTCATGCGTTTTACATTCTTTGCTATGAAGAAAAAACTGTTTAAAAACCGTATTCGCTTATCACAAGTAGCCTATTTAATTAACTTTTTGATTATGGGCTTTTGGCATGGAGTAACTTGGTATTATATTGTATATGGTATTTTCCATGCTTGCGCTATTATTATTAATGATTATTGGCTAAGATTTAAGCGTAAGCATAAAAAGCAATTGCCAAGTAACAAATATACTAAAGCTTTGGCGATATTTATTACTTTTAATGTTGTATGTTTTAGTTTTTTGATTTTCTCAGGATTTTTAGACACCTTATGGTTCCATCCAATGCACCATTAGGAGTTACCTAGAAAGGAATGGATTTAATTATGGATGCAAAAGAAGTTGTTTTAAATATTTTAGAAGATTTAACTGGTGAAGATTTAAGTGACCAAATGGATGAAAACATTTTTGACAATGGTTTATTAGATTCACTTGCTACTGTTCAAATGTTATTAAACTTACAAGAAGAAACTGGAATTCAAGTTCCTGTTTCAGAATTTAACCGTGAAGAATGGGACACTCCTAACAAGATTGTGGCAAAGGTAGAAAGTTTAGAAAATGACTAATAAAAGAAGACTGTGGCAAATCTTTGGCCCTGTCATCTGTGCGGTATTATTATTAATTGCAGTATTTCTTTTCCCTTGGGATAGAACTTATAGTGCAAATAGTATTTTTGAAGCAGCTACTTCGCAATCTGACCGTATTTTTAAAGGGCAAAGAATGAAGCAAGAAGCCTTATCAGGTAAGTATGTTCCATTTTTTGGCTCCAGTGAATTATCACGAATGGACTCACTCCACCCTAGTGTATTGGCATATAAGTATAATAGAAGCTATACTCCATTTTTACTTGGTGGTGCAGAGAGCCAGTCTTTAGCTCATTTTTATGGAATGCAAGGAATCAAATCACAATTAACTAATAAAAAGGCTGTTGTGATTATTTCACCACAATGGTTCACAAAAAAAGGGCAAGATAAAAATGCGTTTAGTTTATACTATTCGAATTTACAAGCAATTGATTTTCTATTAGATGCTAAAGATTCGGTGGCTACAAGATATGCAGCTCGTCGTCTTTTGCAAATGCCAAGTGGTAAGTCTAGTGAAACAGTTAAATATGCTTTGATGACTGTCGCATCGGGACAACCATTATCAGAAACTCAAAGATTAATATTGCAGATGCGAAGAAGAATCTTAGTTAACGAAGATACCTTCTTTAGTACATTCCAATTACCTGATCGAGTAAATAAGATTAAAATGCAGGCTAAATATTTACCAGATAAATATACAATTAAAGGTTTGACTGAAGTTGCAAATGCAGAAGGTAGCTTGCATACAACTAATAATAAGTTTGCAATTGACAATACTTTCTTCAAAACGCGTCTTAATAAAAAAGAATTGAAGAAATTAAAGGGAAGTCAAAAGCACTTTGATTATACTAAGTCTGTTGAGTATTCTGATTTTGAATTAATGCTCAAACAATTTGCGCATGAACATACAGATGTATTGTTCATTATTCCACCAATTAATGCCAAGTGGGCCAAGTATACTCACTTATCTGATAAGATGTATCAAAAGTCAGTTAAGAAAATTAAGTATCAACTTGTTAAGCAAGGATTCAATAATATAACTGATTTATCTAAAGATGGTGGAAAGAAATACTTTATGCAAGACACTATTCACTTAGGTTGGAATGGGTGGATTGCTGTTGATAAATCTGTTAAGCCATTTATGCAAAAGTCATATTCAAATGTAAATTATAAAATTGATAATTATTTCTTTACTAAGAGTTGGCAAAACAGAACTAAAGTAGAAAATATTAAAGTTAATAAGGCATCTAACACAAATGTAGTACCTACAACGGGGTCAAAAAGCAAATAGTGCGCCAGTCTCTTTCCAATATTGGATTTGAGGGTTCAGTTTTAGTCATTAAAAATGGTAAAACGTATTTAAATTATGCAACCGCAAATAAGACTGACACTAGTTATTTAATTAACTCTGTTCAAAAATTTATTACAGGGGCAGCTATAATGAAAGCTGTTCAAGAAGGAAAGCTAAGTCTTAATGATACTTTAGCCAAATTTTATCCTACTGTACCGGGAGCTAATAAAGTAACTATTTTAAACTTGTTACAAATGACATCAGGGTTATCTATAGATAAAGCTTTAGGAACTAAACCTTTTGTCAGTGATAAGAAAAATTTAGAATATGCTATAAAAAATACTAAATTTGATGAAAATATGTTGGGAAAAGTTTCATATTCAACTTTGAATTATGTGTTTTTGAGCAATATTTTAAGTAATATATACAATACGTCCTATGAAAAGCTAATTACTAAAAGTTTTATTAATAAGCTTAAATTGAAACATACAGCATTTTCTTGGGCAAATAATAAGACTTTGAAAAAAATTAATTTTGTTTTGGGACATCAACTTAGTTCAAATGGAAAATATATCACTCAAAAACTTGATTTGGATGAAATACATGGTGAATTAGGTGCAGGGTCGTTACTAATGGATAATTATGATTTATCAAAATGCGTTAAATATATTCTAACTGGTAATTATTTATCAAAGTCTAGTATAAAAGCTCTATATGGTATGAATAATCTGGCTAATACTAGTTATAGTGGTGGTTTTTATATCCATAATACTTATTTAGCAAGTAATGGTGGAGATAATGGTTACTATACTTTTCTAAGAACAAGTAATAACGCAAAAACTATCATAATAGTTCAAACGAATAGAGCTAGAGGTAATTTCTTTGAATTACGCAGTGTAATGGATCAATTAATAATTGCTCTACAAAAATAAGGTCTAGGAAAATTCCTAGACCTTTTTTATACGGGTATTATTTAATAGTTATTCTGAAAAGCCATTTGGGTGGATTTGAACCCACTTCCATGCGCTAGCAATAATATCATCAATATTATCATGTTGAGGTTGCCAGTTTAAAACTGTTCTAGCCTTTGTAGAGTCGGCTACAAGTGAATCAGGATCTCCGCCTCTACGTGGGCCGATTGTATAAGGAATATCTTCGCCAGTAACTTTAATTGCACTTTGTAAGATTTCTAAATTAGAGAAGCCATTTGCACTACCTAAATTAAAGATATCACTCTTTTGGTTCTTAACAACGTAATGTAGAGCAAGAACGTGAGCTTGAGCTAAATCTACAACATGGACATAATCACGTACATTTGTGCCATCAGGTGTATTATAATCATTACCGAAAATAGTAAAATTACCAGTGCCATTCTTAGCAGCTAAAAGAATATTAGGAACTAAGTGAGTTTCAGGAGCATGATCTTCACCAATTGAAGCATCTAAACTAGCTCCAGCTACATTGAAGTAACGCAATGCAATAGACTTAATTCCATCAGCTTGATCTGTCCAACGCATAATCTTTTCCATCATTAATTTTGTTTCACCATATGGATTAATTGGATTAGTTGGAGCAGTTTCTTTGATAGGTAAGTCTTTAGGAACACCGTACGTTGCGGCACTTGAAGAAAATACTAAATTTTTGACACCTGCAGTTTTCATAGCTTTTAGTAAGCTAATCATACCAGATACATTGTTGTGGTAATATTTAAGCGGTTCTTGAACAGATTCGCCTACCAATAAATATGCTGCAAAATGGATGACTGCATCGATTTTTTCATTCATTAAGATATTAGTTACAAGGTTAGTATCTAATACATCACCATGATAAAATTTAGCTTTTTTATTAACGGCTTGTCTGTGTCCAGTATATAAATTATCTAAGACGACAACATCATTTCCATCTTCAAGTAAAGCATTGACAGTATGAGAGCCGATATATCCAGCTCCTCCGGTTACTAAAACGCGCATAACTAAAAAACTTCCTTTCATGCGGATAATTATTTTTAGTATATCAAACAATCTATTATTGTTTAAAATTTAATTTGTATCTTAAGTAATTAATTATATTTCAAGCATTGAGAAAGACGACTAGCTATGCTAATATTTACATGTACTGCTAAATATTGTTCTCTATTTCTTCGGTAGCGAAATTGAGATTATGTGGTCAAATTAGCGGTATATATACACTGTGTGAGCCCGGTTCCGATGTTGGTGGAATTGGGCTTTTTTATATAGTTGAAAAAATAAAAGGACGTATTAAGCGTCCTTTTTTCTTAAACTATTAAACAAAATAAAGTTGATTAGAGCAATAATAATTAGACTTGCCAAAATAAATAATAAGACTGGCATAGTTACATAATTTAGTAAGATTGCTCCAAACAAAGCAGCTAAAGCTCGACCTGCAGATGTACCTGCCAAAACTAGTCCCTGATAGCGACCTGCTTGACTTTTAGGAGCATGTGCGTGAACATATGCACTTACAGCAGGGAAAGCTAAAGCTTCACCACAAGTAAGAATAAACATGGCTAGTAAATAATTCCAATAGTTATTTGCCCCGATTAATATAAGGAATGAACTTGCAAATAATACAAATCCAATATAAAGGCGAGCATTAATTTTTTTACTTAAATAACCATCAAAATATGTCAAAATTGGCTGAGAAATAGTGATTAAAGCTGAGTTTAATGTCCAACAAAAACTATATTCAGCCGTGGAAATACCATGATTTAACATATGCACTGATAAATTAGAATCCCATTGTTCATATGCTAACCAACAAAAGAACATGCAGGCAACAAGACTGATAATAATCCAAAAGTTCTTTTTTGTAGAAATATTTTGATGAGTTGGTGTAGGGGCAGCTTGCACTAAGTTAGCATGATCAAGCTTCCGAAAGAAAATTAATAAAAGGATAGTGAATACTACAAAAAAAGTAAAGGCTGATGCAAACCATGCTTTAGGACCTAAAAACGTAATTATTCCAACTAATAGTGAACCAATTACTAATCCTAAATTTCGAGTCATATATAACAAATTAAAGAAAAAGGAAGAAGCATGGGTTTTCATCGTGGTAGCAATAGAGTTAATTGCAGTTGTAACAATTCCATCACCTATTCCATAAATAACTAAAAAAATAGGATAAAAGGGCCATGCGGGAATTAAAAACATTGCTAAAGCACATAAACTAGTTATTATTGCACCGAACAAGATTGTTTTAAATGGTGTGATTTTATCAAAGATAGCCCCACCAATAGCATTTCCTAATAAGGTAGTACCATAATATAAAAGAAGTACAATAGCTGCTATAGTTAGAGTTTGATGGAGATATTGGTGCATATAGATTGTTGTTAGCGGCCAAATAAAACTGATACCAATATTATAAATAAGGGATCCTAAAAGTAAAAATTTGATTTTTACAGGATCTTGATTTGTTTTTTCCATCTGAAACCTCATTTCTCTTTTAATTATGTGCTTTTAATTGATTACTTAAAATAAATAAGATGATAGATATTATAACGATTAATGTACAAAAGATAAATAAAATTAAGTAGCTTGAATTGTCAATAATTAAAGCTCCAATTAGTGGTCCAAATGCTCTACCAGCAGATGTAACAGATTGAACAATGCCTTGATAATATCCCTTTTCGGAATCATCGGCACGGTCATTAACATATGTTGAAACAGCAGGTAGGCATAAAACTTCTCCAGTAGTTAATAGCGCCATTGATATAGCAAAAATAGCCCATGAATGTGCAAATAATAGTAATAAAAAGGCCCCGGCAAATAATGTAAAACCTAAGTATAATCGACCTTTAAGATGAGCTGTTAAAAAATCATCAAAGTGAGTTAAAAACGGCTGAAATAGTACAATTAAAACGGCATTTAAAGTCCATAGTAAAGAATATGATTGAACTGATAAATTAATGCTTAACATATAAGTTGAAATATTAGAATTCCATTGTTCATAAGCAATCCAAACACATAATACACAATTTAGTATTGCTAAAATTTGATAAAATTTTGCTTTATTCATATGTTCTTTAGCAACTTTATTAAACTTAGCTCGGTTATTGTGACCATGTACTAAGTTAAGCCCATAATATTTGGTTAATACAATTGCTTCAAAAACTGCAAACATTAAAAAAGCTAGGATAAACAAGTAAGTTATACCAAATGGTAAAACAAAGCCAACAATTAAAGAGCCAAAAACTAATCCTAAATTTTGAGTGAAATATAGGCAATTAAAAATATAGCTCGGATTATGACTTTTCATAAATGTAGCAATAGAGTTGAGGGAAGTAACAATAATTCCATTACCAATTCCTAGCGTTAGTAAGAAAATGGCATAAAATGGCCATCCATGCCAAAAGATTAGTGCGAGTGAAGAAATAGCTGCAATAAATACGCCACTGGCTATTGTTTGGTATGGATGCCACCGATCAAATAAATAACCGCCCAATAAATTCCCAAGTAAAGTAAAAGCAGAATTTAAAAAAAGGACAATTCCGGCCATCGTTAAACTTTCATGGAGATAAGTTGTTAAATATATTGTTGTCAATGGCCAAATAAAACTAATTCCGGTATTAGCTACTAAACTTCCCAATAAAAGATAAGATAGTTTTACAGGGTCTATTCTTTCTTTCAAGTTGTCACCTCATTGCATAAAAAAAGCTGTCTCAGGGGCAGCTATTGTTCATTAATCCAATTACCAAAACCATTTTTTAAAATGTCATCAATGGGATATGTATCTGAATCTTTCCTTTTAAGCGTCTTTTTAACATCTTTAGAACTAAGTTTATTAACAATGTAACATTTTAAGGCTTTATTAGTTAAGTCGTCAAAACTAATCCCAGTTCTTCTGATATATTCATCTACGAGGCGATTAACATTTTCATTAAGAACTACTTTTTTTGTCATAACTTCCACCCCTTTATTTGAGCTTATTATATCATTTATGTAAGTAAGGGATAAAGGTTAAATATTATCTCCTAAGGAAAAGTCTGCTAAAATGATGATAGTTATCTTAGAGTGAGGGATTTAACAATGGAAGAACGTTTAGTTAAAGTGCTTTTAAAGCTTAGAGAAAAAAGTTTTTTTAGAGCAGTTCAAAGGACATTTGCTATGTTAGCCCCTTTTGTTTTAATAGCGGCTATTTTTCAAGGAATTTACAATTCTTTTTTATTACCTAATAGTATATTTTAGGTTTTGATAATGTGCTTTCACACGCAGCTTTTAGAAGCTTGAGATTTGTGTTTAGCGGTGTGTCTTGGGCTATTTTTGGAACTTTTGGTGTATTTGCAGCTTATTATATGGCCTTATACACAGCTAGAATTTACGATAAAGATTCTAAATTAGCTGGAATTTCTGCTATTTTCGTTCTTTTTTTCATTAGAGAGCCAAGACAAAATTTTGATCTAACTTCTCTTAATTTGAAAATGTTATCTGTTAAAACGATGCTGTGGGCTTTGATTATTGGTTATATTGTAGGTCAAATTTTCCATTTGTTAGGTGCAAAATATCAGGATCATAAATATGAACATGTAGCTGGAATCAAAGAGCGAGCTTTAGCTTCATTTAAGCCTATCGTTGCTAGTGTTGGATTAGCCATTGTTACTGGGACGCTTATCAATTTTCTACAAATTAATGTTGCACAATCATCCTATATAACTGGGGTGGCTAGTTCGGTTATTACAAGTAATAATTTATTAATATCTATTCCGCTAGTAACTTTTAGTATTTTTTTGCATTGGCTAGGAATTGGTACTCCTATTATGGCAATATTTGAATCAACTAATAGTGGAGCTGCTACTGCGAATTTCAATTACGCTTTAACACACGGTTCTAGTTGGAATGTACCATATAAATATTTAGGGTCGAGTTTGGTTCAATCTTATGGAACTTTGTCAGGCACGGCATTTGTTTTCAGTTTAATTGTTGTTATTTTACTGATTGATAAAAATAAATATAATAAAGTGGTTGCTAAAGCTTCATTATTCCCAGTTATGTTTAATTCAATTTATGGTTTTTGGGTAGCTTTTCCTATTTATTTAAACCCTCTAATTTTAATTCCATTGCTTCTCGTTCCATTAGCTAATATGGTGGCTTCATCATTTGCAATTTTCTTACATTTAGTCCCAGTGAGTGTTTATCCTGTTTTAAGTGGAACGCCAGGTGTTTTAATACCATATATCGGTACTAATGGTTCATGGCAAGCATTGTTATTAACAGCCTTACTATTAGTGATGGATGTTTTCATTGTTATGCCTTTTTATAAGATTCATATGAATGTAGAAGCCAAACTTGAGGAACTTGATAAACAGCGGGATGCAGGGTTATTACCACTTAAAAAGCAAAATAAATTTGTAAAAAGTAAGGAGAAAAATAATGAAAAGATTACGGCTGAACAAAGATAATATTTGGTTAGTAGCAGCCTTAATTGTTATCATTATGACTGCGATTCCTACTATTATCTGGATGCAAAGATCCAATAAAGATAGAGCGCAACGTCACAATTCTCAAGTATCTCCAGTTATTATGGTGCCTGGATCTAGTGCAACTACTGAACGTTTTAATGAACTGGTTAACTTATTAAATAAAAATACTCAGAAAAAACATAGTTTATTAAAGGTTAAGGTAAGTACAAGCGGAAAGCTAACATACTCTGGTTCAATAAAAAATGGTGATACTGAACCTATTATCGTTATCGGCTTTCAAAATAATCATGATGGCTATTCAAATATAAAAAAACAAGCAGGTTGGTTGAATGTAGCTTTTAAGAGTTTGTCAGAACAATATAAGTTCAATAATTTTAAGGCCTTTGGACATTCAAATGGGGGGCTTATTTGGACTTATTGGCTGGAACATTATTATTCTGATTATTCAAGTCAAATTAAGATAAAAACATTAATGACTTTAGGTAGTCCGTATAATTTTACAGAAAAGAATATTAACAACAAAACGCAAATGTTGAGTGATTTTATTAAATATAAGAGTCGACTTCCTAAAACGCTGACGGTTTATTCAATTTCTGGTGGTGAAAATTATGAGTCTGATGGTCTGGTTCCTGAAAATAGTGTGGAAGCAGCTAAGTATGTTTTCCAAGAACAAGTGGCTCACTTTACTGCAATGACAGTTACTGGTTCAGATGCTCAGCATTCAAGTTTGCCTCAGAATAAGCAGGTGGTGCAGGTAATTCAGGAATATCTGTTGGATAAAGAAAGAAACAATAATCCACAAAATAGGACGAATAGAAGACGAACGCTATTAAATAGAGATAATAATAGATAATTTTTAGATATTGTGAAAAAGCAGCTAGTTTAACGCTTGTTATAACTAGCTGCTTTTTTATTTTTCACAAAAATAAAAACCTGTGGAAAAAATAAAGCATCAAAGTTGTAAGTTGTGGAAAAGATGCTATACTAAAGATGATTAAAGATTAGCACTCAACAAGTAGGAGTGCTAATTGATAATCTAACATATTGATACACAAGGGGTTGAAACTTTATGACATATTTTGACAACGATTTTGATAACTTATTTAATGAACTAAACAAGTCATTTTTTAATGATGATAATGGTAATACACGTTATTACTTTTCAACTAATTCAACTAACCCTCAAGCTGTGCAACAAATTGAAAAACCAAAACAAAACGATAATAAAATTGGTCGTGATTTAGTAAAAGAAGCTAAGAACAAAAAGTTCGATCCTGTAATCGGACGTGATGACCAAATTAATGCTGTTATTGAGATTTTGAGTCGTAGAAAAAAGAATAATCCTGTTTTAATTGGACCTGCTGGAGTTGGTAAAACTTCAATAGTTGAAGGTTTAGCACAAAGAATTGCCAGTGGTGATGTTCCTGATAAATTGTGTAAGATGCACATTTATGAACTTAATATCAATGACATGGTAGCAGGATCTAGTTTACGCGGTTCTTTTGAAGAAAAAATCAAAAAAGTAATTGATATAGCTCAAAAAGAGCCAAACACAATTCTTTTCATTGATGAATTGCACAATATTGTTGGAGCAGGTTCTACTGATTCAGAAAATAATTCCGGAGATGCTGCAAATATTTTGAAGCCGGCATTGGCCAGTGGAGATTTGAAGTTGATAGGTGCAACTACAACAAGTGAGTATCGGCAAATTGAAAAAGACCCTGCTTTAGCAAGAAGATTTCAAGCTGTTGATGTTCCAGAGCCAAGTAGCGAAGTAACTATTAAAATTTTGCAAGGCTTGAAAAAGAAATATGAAGAATTTCACCATGTAAAATATAGTGATGATAGCTTGAAGTTAGCTGTTGAACTATCACAACGTTATATTCAAGGGCGCTACTTACCAGATAAAGCAATAGATTTAATGGACGAAGCTGGAGCCAAAAAGAGTTTGGGAGTAGATTCAACTGATGAAGATAGCTTAAAACAAAGAATTCATGATTATCAGTTAATCAAAGATGAAGCTGCTAAAGCTGAAGATTATAATAAGGCAAGTGAATATAAAGACAAAATTAGCAAACTTGAAGAGCAACTTAAGCACACAGATAAAGCAAATGAACCTGAAGTAACTGCCAAGGATATTTATGCCTTAATTGAACAAAAGACTAAAATTCCTATGAGTGAATTACACGCTGATGAAGCAAAGAAAAACTTAGATTTAGCTAAGAAGCTGAAGAGTGTAGTGATTGATCAAGATAAAGCAATTGATATTATTACGGATGCAATTGCTAGAAAACAGGTCTTTAAAGATACCAACCGGCCAACTGGTTCATTCTTGTTAACAGGACCTACTGGGGTTGGTAAAACAGAACTTGCTAAACAATTAGCCAAAGAATTATTTGGTGGTAGTGACCATTTGATTAGACTTGATATGAGTGAATATCAAGATCAGATGGCTGTTAATAAGTTAATCGGTTCTGCTCCCGGTTATGTTGGCTATGGAGAAGGTGGTCAATTAACTGAAAAAGTTCGTCATGAACCATATAGTTTAATTTTGTTAGATGAAATTGAAAAAGCTAATCCACAAGTATTCAATGCATTGCTTCAAATTTTAGATGATGGTCGTTTGACAGATGCTCAAGGTAGAACAGTTTCATTTAAAGATACTATTATCATAATGACTTCAAATGCCGGATTTTCAGATAAGGTATTGAAAGATGGGGAAGTTGATAAAGATGCACTAATGAAGGCACTTGAACTTTACTTTAGACCAGAATTCTTGAATAGATTAGACGCAATTGTACCATTTAATCACTTGAGTAGTAAGGATATGACAAAGATTTGTGGTTTGTACTTACAAAAGATGGAAAATACGTTATCTAAACGCAAGATTAAGATGACAATTAGTGATGAAGCTAAGAAAGTTTTAGCTAAGAGAGGCTATGATAAGAAGTTTGGTGCTCGTCCACTTAGAAGAGTTATGGAACAAGATTTACAAACTCCAGCAGCTAAGTTGATTATGACTGAACCAGATTTGCAAGCAGTTGATTTTACTGCAGATGAAAAGCATCTTTACTTAAATGGAAAACCAATTGTTGACTTAGTTGCTTAAAATAATTTTTGAGTCACTCCGAAAGGAGTGGCTTTTTCTTTTTAAAAAATTTAAAGAGGGGGTAGACTATTAACAAGGAGGAAAAAACATGCAGATTAAAAATATTCAAGCGTTTGCTCATAAATATTTGGATAATGATACGACAGGTCATGATTATTGGCATGGAGAAAGGGTAGCAAATCTAGCCAAAAAATTATTTTTGCAAGATTATCCTAAGGCGCAAGAAAAGCAATTAGATTTGCTTTTAATTATGGGATATTTGCATGATACGATTGATGAAAAGATATGTGCTAATCCTGACGAAGTCACTAGTGAGATGAAGAATTTGCTTAAAAATGAGAACTTAAAACAAGATGAAATATCTAGTATTTTATTTGTTTTAAACCATATGTCTTATTCCAAAAATATCGAACACCATTTTCAATTGCCGATGATTGGTCAATATGTTCAAGATGCAGATCGAATTGAAGCTCTTGGTGCTATTGGAATTGCTAGGGCATTTGCTTTTGGGGGTAGTCATAATCAAAAAATTTATGATCCAGCAATTAAACCACAGACTTTAAAAAGTCATAAACAGTATCGTAATCATGAAGCTACTACAATTAATCATTTTTATGAAAAATTATTTAATTTAGAGCAAACAATGAATACACCTGCAGGGAGAAAAATAGCTCAGGAGAGAACTATATATATGCATAAGTTTGTTGACCAATTTTTAAAAGAGTGGGAAGGAAAATAAGCTTTTTATTTGACAGAATTTAATTTTTTTCTATAATTAACAACATGCTATGAACAAAAAGTAAGTGAGGAGGAGGACCATGGACAAGCCAATTATAGGTATTTCAGGTTCAGAAATTATTGATGAAGGTGGAATGTTTCCCGGCTATCGGCGTAGTTATGTTAATGAAGATTATGTTGATTCTGTTGTGAAAAATGGAGGTATACCATTTATCATTCCTTTTACTGAAAACGATGAGGTAATTAAAGAACAATTAGATCACGTGCAGGGATTGATTTTATCAGGGGGCCATGATGTTGATCCACATTTATACAATGAAGAACCTTTGCAAAAATTAGGCACAACTTGGCCAGAACGTGATCATTTTGACATGCTACTGCTTAAATTAGCAGAGGAAAAAGGAATACCAGTATTAGGGATTTGTCGTGGTTTCCAAATCATAAATGTGTTTCATGGAGGCTCATTATATCAAGATTTGTCATATCGACAAGGTGTGACGTTAAAGCATAATCAGGGGTCAAGACCTGATTTACCTACGCATTCTGTTGATGTGATTTCTGGTACACATTTAGCTGAGATATTAGCAAAAGATAAAATTTTAGTAAATTCATTCCATCACTTATTAATAAAAGATTTAGCTTCTGATTTAGTTGCTTCAGCTAAAGCAAGCGACGGTGTAATTGAGGGGCTTGAAACTAAAAATGGACAAGTAATAGGTGTCCAATGGCATCCAGAAATGTTACATAATAATGAACACGTTTCATATCAAAATAATTTATTTAAAAACTTAATTATTAAGGCGAACAACTAAGGAGAAAATTTTGATGAATGACAAAAGAGAAAGCGATAAACTGGGCTTTTGGTCAATAGTTTTATTAGCAATTAATTCGATTATTGGTTCAGGTATATTTTTAACACCAGGTAGTGTTGTATCAAGAGTTGGAAGTAAAGCTTTGTTAGTTTACTTAATTGCAGCAAGCTTTGCAGCCATACTAGCAATTACTTTTGCGGCAGCAGCTAAATATGTAACCAAATCAGGAGCAGCATATGCATATAGTAAAGCAGCTTTTGGAGAAAATGTTGGTTTCTATATGGGGGTATTACGTTACTTTTCTGCAAGTGTAGCCTGGGGAGTAATGGCAGTTGCTGTTATAAAATCGACTATTTCAATTTTTGGTGGCGATCCAAATAGCTTTCAAAATGTGTCTATTGGTTTTGTTGTTTTGATGCTACTTATTTGGATCATCAACCTATTTGGTCAAAGTGTAGTTAAATACATTATGAATTTATCTACAATTGGTAAGTTATTAGCTTTAGGGTTAGTAATTTTCGTAGGGGCTTTTTTATTACTGTCTACTGGTGAAAATCATTTTAGCGAAATAGATACTTTGCAAATAGCTGGTAAAAATGTTATTCCTGCTGTAACGACAAGTAGCTTTGTAATGGCAATTGTATCAGCCTTTTATGCTTTTACTGGTTTTGAATCAATTGCTTCTGGATCAGAAGATATGAAGAATCCAGCTAAAAATTTACCTCGAGCTATTCCATTGGCCATTTTAATTATTGCTTTAGTTTATATCGGTGTTGTAGCAGTAGCAATGGTACTTAATCCACGTGAATTACTTGAAACTAAACAAGTAGTTGCGGTTGCAGCTATTTTTTCAAGTCCTGTTTTACGAGCAATTATTCTGGTTGGTGCCTTAGTATCTATGTTTGGAATTAATATTGCATCGAGTTTCCATGCGCCTAGAATTTTAGAAGCAATGGCTCGTGAAAATCAATTTCCTAAGTGGCTTGCTAAGAGAACTAAGAGGAACTTCCCAGCAAGAACCTTTTTAATTACTTTGATTTTAGCAGTACTTGTTCCGATGGCTTTTCATTATTCAACTGATAATTTAATTATTTTAAGTGCCACTGTGAGATTTTTAGGCTTTATTGTTGTTCCACTTGGTGTAATTAGATTCTATCTTGGAAAAAATGTTGAACCCATCCTAACTGCAAACAAAAATAAAATAACTGACTTAATTTTCCCAATCTTTTCAATTTTAATTACACTATTTTTACTTTATAAGTATGATTGGGCAGCTGAATTTAGTGTCACCGTAAATGGTGTTACTAGTTTAAATTGGTTTGCTATTGGTGCGTTAGCTTTTGGGGCAGTTATTTTACCAGCGATTTTATTTATATTAACTAAAAATGAACGTAAAAAAGCAGAAGCAATGTTAGAAAAATAAATATCTGAAAAAAGAAGAACTTCATAATTGTTAAATTATGAAGTTCTTTTTTACCTTGCTTTTAAAAAATAAAACAGTTAAAATCTATCTAATTGCGTAAAAAGCATAATCATAGTGAGAGGGGTATTTTTTAATGAACCAAAAAGTAAAATGGTCTATTTTAGCAGCTATAGCTTGTGTATTTTGGGGTATTTCAGGCCTATTTGGTAAGAATCTATTTAATTCTAATCCTTTAATAACACCTATCTTTTTAACTAAAATCAGAATGGTTATTAGTGGAATAATTATTTTACTTTTTGCGAAAATTACAAACCAAAAACCTTTCACTATTTGGAAAAATAAAAAAGATGCAGTAACTGTATCTGCTTATGGTTTATTTGGTCTAGTACCAGTGCAACTTTTTTACTTTATGGTGGTTAAGGAAGCTAATGCTTCGATTGCAACTGTTTTACAATTTATAGGGCCGTTTTTTGTGATTTTTTGGATGTTAATAACCAAACAACAGGTTTATCGGAACTTAGATTTGATTTCGGCAACACTAGCCTTTTTAGGAGTATTTTTACTAGCTACCCATGGAAATTTACAAACTTTAACTTTAAGTCCAGGAGCTTTATTTTTTGGAATGTTATCTGCTGTTGGTGTAGCAACTAATACTTTAATTCCAAGAAGAATTATCACTTCATATCCAACTGTAGTAATAACAGGTTGGGGGCTATTGATAGCTGGAATTGCTTTATTTATATTTGATCCAAGTGTACCTAAAATTTCGATTACTTGGGGGATGATAATTGATTTGGCCGGCGTAATAGTAATTGGAACGCTTATACCATTTCAGTGGATGGCAGGAGCTTTAAGATATATAAGCCCAAGTACTGCAAGCTTATTAGATGCTTTTGAGCCTATTAGTGCGATGATTGGAAGTGTCATATTATTTAACTTAATATTATCGCCAATGGATATTATTGGCTCTGTTATGATTATTGGGGCAGTTTTATTAGTAAGCTTAAATCCGCCAAGACTAACAAAAAAAGCGCATCGTTAATGCGCTTTTTTTATTTTGCTTAAATATCACCATTCATAATACTACTTTTAACGATAACATAGTCGACTAAGCGAATAGATTGTAAGTTTTTTCCACCAGCATAAGAAATGGCAGATTGTAAGTCTTCTTGCATTTCTTTTAAAGTATCTTTAATTGAGCCACGATAAGGAACAAGTAGCTGCTTACCTTCAACATTATGATGTCCACCTTTTTGTACTTCAGAAGCCGAACCCCAATATTGTTTGTAAACTTTTCCGTTGATTTTAATTACATTACCTGGAGATTCTTCATGTCCAGCAAGCATTGAGCCTATCATTACCATACTTGCACCAAAACGAACAGATTTCGCTATATCACCGTTATGACGAATACCACCATCGGCAATAATTGGTTTGCTAGCAGCTTTAGAACACATTCTTAAAGCTGCTAATTGCCATCCACCAGTGCCAAAACCAGTCTTTAATTTGGTGATGCAAGCTCTACCAGGTCCTACTCCAACTTTAGTTGCATCAGCACCAGCATTTTCAAGTTCACGAACAGCTTCAGGAGTTGCGACGTTACCTGCCGTTAAAAAACTACTTGGCATCTTAGTTTTAATATACTTGATCATTTTGATAACGTAGTCTGAATGACCATGAGCGACATCAATAGTAATATATTCAGGAATAAGATTCTCTTTAACTAAGTTATCAATAAAGTCATATTCGTCATCTTTAATTCCAACTGAAATTGAAGCAAAAAGTTTTTTATCATGCATCATTTTGATAAAACTGGCTCTCTTTTGAGGTTCAAAACGGTGCATTACATAATAATAATCGTTCTTAGCTAGCCAAATAGCTAGTTCTTCATTGATAACGCTTTGCATGTTAGCAGGAACAACTGGTATTTTGAATGTTCGGTTTCCAAAATTAATGGACGTATCAGCTTCTTTACGACTTTTGATGATACATTTGTTTGGTACTAACTGAATATCGTTATAATCAAAGGCTTCCATACTGAAATAATTACTCATAAAAATGCTCCTTCATTTTTAATCCGCTAGTAACTATACGGATAAAATTCATCTTTGTCAACTGATAAACTGAACAACTTAATAGATAGTAAAAATATAGTTCGTGAATAGTTTGACATATCAATTAAAGACTGGTAGAGTATGCTAGTAATTTGCTTTTTTAAATTTATGAGGTGAAATGTTATGACAGTTATTGCAGTTGTAGGTAGTCAATGGGGTGATGAAGGAAAGGGAAAGATTACTGATTATTTGGGCCAAGAAGCGGAATTGACTGTTCGCTCAAATGGCGGTAACAATGCCGGTCATACTATTGTCTTTAATGGTCATACTTTTAAAATGCGTTTGATTCCATCAGGTATTTTTACTGCTCGCAAAGGAGCTGTAATTGGTAATGGTGTAGTTATTAATCCAGAAGTTTTACTTGGTGAAATTAAGTATTTGCAAGAACATGGTGTAGATACAAGTAGCTTAAAGATTTCAAATCGGGCCCACATCATTATGCCTTACAATATTTTGCAAGATGTTTATCAAGAAGAAGCAAAAGGAGCTAATAAAGTAGGTACAACCAAAAATGGAATTGGTCCAACCTATATGGATAAGGCTTCAAGAGTAGGTATTAGAATGTGTGACTTACTAGAAAAAGATACTTTTGAAGAAAAATTGCGTTTTAATTTGACAGAAAAAAATGCTCTTTTTGAAAAAGTATACGGTAAGGAAGGCTTAAAGTTTGAAGAAATTTTTGATAAATACTACCAATATGGACAAGAACTAAAGAAATATGTGACTGATACCTCAGTATATGTAAATGAAGCTGTTGAAGCTGGTGATAAGGTTTTATTTGAGGGAGCACAAGGGGTCATGTTAGATATTGATGAAGGGACATATCCTTATGTAACCTCATCTAATTCAATTGCTGGTGGAATTGCAACAGGAATTGGAATGGGACCTAATAAGATTGATACTGTTTTGGGAATTTGCAAAGCTTATACTACTCGGGTAGGTGAAGGACCGTTTCCAACAGAATTAACAGATGAAATAGGTAATTATATTCGTGAAACAGGTCATGAATATGGTACCGTTACAGGTCGACCAAGAAGAGTTGGATGGTTTGATTCAGTTGCGCTTCGTCATGCAAAGCGTGTTTCAGGAATTGATTGTCTATCATTGAATTTATTGGATGTTTTTACAGGTTTGAAAACTATCAAAATAGCAACTCATTATGAACTTGATGGAAATAAGATAGATTATTATCCAGCTAGTTTAAAAGAATTGGAACGTTGTAAGCCAGTATATGAAGAATTACCAGGATGGGACAATGATATTACTAAGGCTAAAAGTTTAACTGATTTACCTGAAAATGCTCGTAATTTCTTACGAAAAGTTGAAGAACTTGTTGGTGTTCCTTTAGTAACTGTTTCTGTAGGACCAGACCGCGAACAGACAATTGTAATAAAAGATCTTTGGGATGTGGATTAGATGATAGAGCGTTATACTCGTCCTGAAATGGGAAAAATTTGGACTGATAAAAATAAGTACCAAGCATGGCTTGAAGTTGAAATTGCGGCAAATAATGCTTGGAGTGAAATAGGAGAAGTGCCAGCAGACGATGCTGAAAAAATTTGTAAGAATGCCAAATTTACAGCTGAACGTGTGGCAGAACTTGAAAACATAACTCATCATGATGTAGTTGCCTTTACTAGAACAGTATCTGAAAGTTTAGGACCAGAAAAGAAATGGGTTCATTTTGGATTAACTTCGACTGATGTTGTTGATACAGCCCAAGGATACTTATTAAAACAAGCTAACGAGATTTTACGCAAAGACTTAGTAATGGTAAAAGAGACGATTGCTAAAAGAGCTGTAGAGCATAAAGATACTGTGATGATGGGACGGACCCATGGAGTTCAAGCAGAGCCAACTACTTTTGGCTTGAAACTTGCTCGTTGGTACGCAGAAATTAAGCGTGATATTGAGCGTTTTGAACATGCGGCTCGTGGAGTTGAATCTGGCAAAATTTCTGGGGCTGTTGGTAATTTTGCTAATGTTCCACCAGAAGTTGAAACTAGTGTGTTAAAGCAATTAGGACTTAATCAACAAGAAATTACTAGTCAGGTCTTGCCAAGAGATTTACATGCTGAATATATTGCTACCTTAGCCTTGTTGGCAACCAGTATTGAGAATTGGGCAACTGAGATTAGATCTTTGCAACGCTCAGAAATTCATGAAGTAGAGGAACACTTTAGAGCTGGACAAAAAGGATCAAGTGCAATGCCTCATAAGCGTAATCCGATTGGCTCAGAAAACTTATGTGGTTTGGCTCGAGTAGTGCGTGGACATATGATTACTGCTTATGAAAATGTTAGTTTATGGCATGAACGAGACATTTCTCATTCATCAGCTGAACGGGTAATTTTACCTGATACGACAATTTTACTTGATTATATGCTTAATCGTTTTAATCGGATTTTAGCTAATTTGGATGTTTTTCCAGAAACAATGCTCAAAAATATGAATCGGACTTATGGACTGGTGTATTCACAAAGATTGCTTTTGAAGTTGATTGATGAAACTAGTTTATCAAGAGAAGCTGCTTATGATATGGTACAAAAGTTAACTGCTGAGTCTTGGGATAAACAGAAACAATTTAAGGATTTGGTCTTAAATAGCTCAATCATAGACTATCTATCAAGAGCAGATATCGAAGATGCATTTGATTATCATTATTATTTAAAACATGTTGATGATATCTTTAAAAAAGTTGGTTTAGAATAAAAAAATGGTAATTCACCTAATGTGAATTACCATTTTTTTATTCAGTTATACTTTCTTTATTTGTTACACGTTCTTTATGCCAATTTAAAATCATTTCAACAATTGCATTAGCAACGTTGACATTTTTTAATAAAGGACCATGGGAGTATGAACCAATAAAGTTACGATAGCGTAAACCTTCAGCCTTATCTTGAGGATTGTTACCATAACCTTCAATCATTCTCCCTAGAGGATGTAACTTGTCGGTATTATCAAAGTAAGTTTGCCCTGAATGGTTTTCAAAGGCAACTACTTCGCCCCATTCAGTCATATACTTGGTGTCACCAATCATGCGCTTATCTGATTTAAAGACAGTATGAAGTGGGAAAATACCTAATCCTTTAATAGTTACGCCTGAATTGGTTTTGTAATAGTCTCCCATAAATTGGTATCCGCCACAAATGCAAAGCATTGGATGACCAGCATTAATATACTTTTCTAAAGTTTCTTTATGGCGTGGGATGTCTTTCGCAACAACTGTTTGTTCGAAGTCCTGACCTCCACCAAAAAAGACAAAGTCATAGTCAAAAGCATTAAATTCATCGCCTAAGGAAATATTGTCAACTTGTGTATCGTATCCACGACGCTTTAATAGAAAACTCAAAATTTTAACATCGCCGCTGTCGCCATAAGTATTCATCAAATCTTCGTATAAATATGCAATTTTGATTAGTTTATCAGTCATTGTTACACTCTTTTCACCAAAATTCTTCAATATAGTAAGTATAACCTAAAATACTAATTTAGGTTATCTTCTGCTACCCAATGATTGATTGGACCCCATTTTGAACCGACGATTATTGGATGAGAAATAGCCTCGTAAGTAAAATCTTTTGCGATTTTAACGGCCTCAATTAAGTTGGTTCCTTTAGCTAATTCAGCAGCAATAACGGCAGAAAGTGTGTCACCAGTACCATTAACTCGTTCTGTTTTATAGTATGGCTTGCTGAATTTGTGAACCTGTCCATCTTCTGTTAATAAAATATCTACGACATCACTACTGTCGCCAGTATGTTTTCCTTTCATTAAAACATTTTTAGCGCCCAAAGCTTGTAACTTCTTAGCACCGGCTAAGATTTCAGCTTCAGAGTCTAGAGAGAGTTCGGTTAATTTTTTTTGTTCATAATAATTAGGTGTAATAATATCAGCTAATGGTAATAAGCGATTTAAAAAGGTTTGATAAGCATCATTATCTAATAAACTGTTGCCATGTTTGGTAATAATAACAGGGTCAATAACAACTTTACCCATATTATATTTTTCTATATTATCAGCTACACAATTAATAATGTCTTTATTAGCAAGCATGCCGGTTTTTAGAGCTTTAATTGAAAAATCGTCATTTAAAACCTCAAATTGTTTTTGAATAAAGTCAACAGGCATAATTTGAGCAGCATAAATACCAGTTGTGTTACCAGCTACAGCTGCAGTCATTAAGCCCATTCCGTATACTTTTCTAGCATAAAAAGCATGTAAATCCGCTGGCATACCAGCACTTCCATCACTGTCATTGCCTGCGATGGTTAAGGCGATAATTTCTTCTTTTGACATAATAACATCCTTTCATTTAGTTAGAGTATAACTTAAAATAAAGCCAGCTTCTATTAGATTAACTTGTAAATTTGCTAAAAAACTTTAAAATTCTAAATAAGAGAAAACGCTTAAATTTTAGGAGTGAAAATATGGCTGAATCATATATTATGGCTATTGATGAAGGTACTACTTCTACTAGGGCTATTATTTTTAATCATGCGGGAGAAAAAGTTTATACTGCACAGAAGGAATTTCCGCAATTATTTCCTGAACCTGGGTGGGTAGAACATGATCCTGAACAAATTTGGAATGCTGTACAAACTACAGTAGCTTCCGCCTTTATTAATTCCCAAATTAGACCGAACCAAATCTCTGCAATTGGAATTACTAATCAAAGAGAAACGACTGTGATTTGGGATAGGGAAACTGGCCGGCCTGTTTACAATGCTATTGTTTGGCAATCCCGACAAACGACTGCTTTAGCTGAAGAATTAAAAAATAAAGGTTATAGTAATTTGATTAAGTCTAAAACTGGATTAATTATTGACCCATATTTTTCAGCTACTAAAATACGTTGGATTTTAGATCATGTTAAAAATGGTCAAAAAAGAGCGGAGAATGGAGAATTACTATTTGGCACAATTGATACATGGTTAGTATGGAAACTGACCAATGGGGCAGTGCATGTTACAGATTATACCAATGCTTCAAGAACTATGCTTTTTAATATTCATGATTTAGCTTGGGATGAAGAGATTTTAAAAATATTAGATATTCCGAAGCAGATGTTACCAGAGGTTAAGAGTAATTCAGAGATTTATGGTCAAACGACTCCTTTTGAATTTTTTGGTGGAAAAGTACCTATTGCCGGAATGGCAGGTGACCAACAAGCTGCCTTATTTGGGCAATTAGCGCTCAGCCCAGGAATGGTAAAAAATACTTATGGTACAGGGTCATTTATTGTAATGAATACTGGAACTAAACCAACCAGTTCTAATAATAACTTATTAACAACAATCGCTTATAAAGTTAATGGAAAAGTAGTTTATGCCCTAGAAGGTTCAGTTTTTGTAGCTGGTAGTGCAATTCAGTGGTTACGTGATTCGGTTAAATTGATAAAAAGTTCTCCTGAATCTGAACAAGCAGCTCGTGAGTCTACTTCAGAAAATGAAGTCTATGTTGTACCAGCTTTTACTGGCTTAGGAGCTCCATATTGGGATGCCGAAGCTCGTGGGGCAATTTTTGGAATAACTCGTGGTACAACAGATAAGGACTTAATCAAAGCAACTTTGCAATCATTGGCCTATCAGACTAGGGATGTTGTAGATACTATGCAACATGATAGTGGAATTGAAATCCCAGCTTTGAGAGTTGATGGTGGGGCTTCTAATAATGATTATTTGATGCAATTCCAAGCTGATATTTTAGGAACAAAAATTGAACGGGCCGCTACATTAGAAACAACTGGCTTAGGAGCAGCTTTTTTAGCTGGTTTAAGTGTAGGGTATTGGCAGGATATTAATGAATTAAAACAAATCGCAAAAATTGGCCAAACATTTAATAGTGAAATGACAAATATTGAACGAGAAAAGTTATATACTGGCTGGCAAAAAGCAGTTAAGGCTACTCAGTTTTTTGCGCATTAGGAGATGAAGCGTATGAGATTAATTAAATTAGATGGAGCAACTAATTTTCGTGACTTAGGTGGATATGTTGGAGTAGATAATAAAAAAGTACGCTTTGGTAAAATTTATAGAGCTGATTCATTAAGTGCTTTGTCGCGTGATGACATAAAAAAATTAAATGAGTTAAATATCGTTTATGATTGTGACTTGAGATCATATTATGAACAAGAAATGGCTCCAGATAAGGCTTGGAAAGCAGAATTTATTGATTGTCATTTATATGCAGAAGGAGCAGACGAGCAAGATGATAGGGCAAGTTCAACAAAATTAACAAAAAAAATCAAGCCAATGGATAATTACTTAGGTCAAATTTACCAAAAAGTTTTATTGAGTACACATGGGCAAAAAATTTTTAGAGCTATTTTTGAAAAACTTCTTGCTTTAAAAGAAAATCAAGCCCTAGTTTTTCATTGCTCTGCTGGAAAAGACCGTACAGGAATGACCGCGGCTTTGATCTTAATGGGATTAGGAGTTAGTGATGATGATATAGCTCGTGATTATTTGATTACTAACCAGCTTTATCATTTTTCATATCAAAAAAATCAGCCTAGCGATGATGAGATGGCTAATCTAGTGGCTAAAATGAACTTAACTAAGGCTGATAGTGCGGGTATTGAAGGAATTACTGAAACAATTCGGATGGGCTGGGGAAGTTTTGATAACTTCTTTATTCAGGTTCTTGGTTTTAGTCAAAACGACTTGCTTGAATTAAGAAATAAGTTCTTGGAGGAAAAATAATGGTAACTCTTTCTGATGTAGCTAAGGAAGCAAATGTTTCAAAGATGACTGTTTCACGTGCAATTAACCACCCTGAGCAAGTTACACCAGAATTACTGGCTCTTGTTGAAAAGGCTATGACCAAGTTAGATTATCATCCGAATTCAATTGCTCGTGCCCTTGTTAATAATCGGACCAATGTTATTAAATTTGTTACCTTGGAAGATATTGATACGACAGAACCATATTATATGAACTTACTTTTTGGTGTAGCTCGTGGGCTAAAAGCAGACAGTTATGCCATTCAATTAGTAACTGATATTGATCAAATTCAAAAAGGCAATGCTGATGGCTATATTATTACTGGAGCACGTGAGTGTAATTATCCCATTTTTGATGAATTAAAAAAGCCATTTATCTTTTTTGGTGAAACTTCAAGTAGCTTTGATTTTGTTGATACTGATAATCGTTATGGTACAGCAGTTGCTACCAAATATGCCTTAGCTCGTGGCTATAAAAATGCAGTTTTTATTGGAATTGATGTTAAAGAAGGCTTTGAGTATGCACGTGAATACGGATATTTGGCAAGTATGCAAGAGTGTAATTTAGAGCCACAAATTTTTAGAACGGGTAATCATTCACATTTAGCTGAGAAATTAATTGATGAGCAGATTGAAAGGATTAAGCCAAATACTTGTTTTATTTGTGCAAGTGATCGTTTAGCAATTGGTGTTTGTCGAGCTTTAGCTCGTTTAAATAAAAAAATGCCAGAAGATTATGGGGTGATTGGCTTTGATGGGGTCTTTTTAGATCAAGTTGCTAATCCCCAATTAACCACAGTTAAGCAACAAATCTTTAAAATAGGTGATATGTTAGCCCAATTGATACTGGAAAAGATTAAGCAATCTGGTTCTGCGCAAGGACAGACCTATGTGAAGCCGGAATTGATTGTGCGGGGAACGACGAGGTAGAATACTATAATTATTAATATGAAAAATATAGAATAGGTTAACAAGGTGTCTAGTAAAAAACTAGGCACCTTTTATTTTTGATACCGATAACAACTGTAAGCGGTTACTTTGATTTGCTAAACTAGCAACAGGAGGACAAGCTTATGAAAAAATGGTATGACGAAGCAATTATTTATCAAATCTATCCCAAGTCCTTTCAAGACAGTAATAACGATGGAATTGGGGATTTACAAGGAATTAAACAGCGAATTCCATACTTAAAAAGACTAGGGATTAACACTATTTGGCTGAATCCTGTCTTTGTTTCGCCTCAAGTTGATAATGGCTATGATGTAGCTAATTATTTTGCAATTGATGAAAAGATGGGCACCATGGCGGATATGGAAGACTTAATTTCAACTCTTCACCAAAATGGTATCCGCATCATCATGGACTTTGTTTTAAATCATACATCAGACCAACATCCTTGGTTTAAAGATGCAATTGCTAATCCTAAAAGTATTTATCGCGACTATTACCTCTTTGCTGGAGAAAATGGACGTCGGCCAAATAATTGGGGTAGCTTTTTCGGTGGCAGTGTTTGGGAGCCAGATCCAAAAACGGGCCAATTTTATTTCCACTTGTTTGATAAACACATGCCTGATTTAAATTGGAAAAATCCAGGTGTGCGCAAGGCGATGCTTGATATCGCAGAATTTTGGTTAAAAAAGGGAATTGATGGCTTACGCTTAGACGCTTTTATTCACATTGCTAAAGCTGATTTTCGGCAAAACTATCCCGCTCCTGAGGGTCAAACTCCAGTAGCTGAACCATTTTTTGCCAACTTGCCAGAAGTAGTTCATTACTTGCGCCCATTTTGTAAGCAAATTAAACAGGATTATCCAGATTGTCTATTATTAGGCGAAGCTGCAAGTGCCAATGTTAATTTAGCTGCTACTTATACAGATCCGGAAAATAATTTACTAGACGCTGCAATTACTTTCCGCTGCTTTACTGAAGATGACAGTCAGCTTGATTCAGCTATTCCAGCCAATTATCAAGTTAAGCCCTTTGACTTTGAAGCTTTTAAATTAACCCAAATGGTCTGGCAGCAGACTTTAGCAGGAATTTCAAAGCCAGTTCTTTACTGGAGCAATCATGATATGAGTCGTTTGCGGACGCGGATTGCTAAAAATGACCTGCAAGCTAAAAGTTTAGCCATGCTTTTATATTTAGAGCGAGGGCTTCCAATTATTTATTATGGTGAAGAGTTAGGACTTAAGAATTTAGCCTTCCAGCAATTAGTTGATTTTAAAGATCAGACGGTTTTTGACTTTGCCAAAAAGGCAGAAAAGCAAGGATATAGTGAAGCTGAAATTTTAACGATGGTTTCGCGAACTCATAAAATGCCAGCTCGTGGAGTTATGCCTTGGAAAAAGACAGAAAATTATGGCTTTAGTAAACGCAAGCCTTGGCTAACTGGTAAAAAACAAGATGAGCATTTTGCAGAAGCTGAAATAGCCGATGCAGATAGCTTTTTCAACTTCTATCGTCAGCTGATTGCGTTAAAGAAGACGCCATTATTTATGGAAGGTAGTTATTACCTTCACCCAACTAGCAATAAGAGCTTTATTTATCAGCGTGATTTAGGCGATGAAAGTGCCTTAGTGGTAGTTAACTTAACTAATAAACCACTAAAAGTAATGACCAAATATCAAAAAGTCATTTTGAGCAATGGCCAATATAGTTTAAATGACAACGAATTACAGCTAGCACCATTTGCTGGCTTAGTTTTAAGGAGAGATTAAGATGCAAGAAGCAAGTTTACGACACAGACCAGAAAGTGAAGATTGTTTTGTAATTGATAAAACTCATCTTCGCTTACGTTTTCACACTGCCAAAGATGATGTGAAAAAAGTAATTGTTCATTATTTAGATAGTTACTATGATTTAAAAACTGCCCAAACAAAAGAAATGGAAAAAATCGGTAGTGGCCAAGTAGCTGAATACTACATGACAACATTAGAATTACCTTTGCATCGTTGCCAATATACTTTTGAAGTAGTGGGGGAAGATGGCAGTCACCTTATTTATGGTGATCGCGGAATTCGCGAATTTAATGATAGTAACTTATACGATTATGGTCAATTCTTTAAAGTTCCATATTTCCATGAAATTGATATGGCCAAAACTCCAGCTTGGGTTAAAGAAACTGTTTGGTATCAAATTTTCCCCGAGCGTTTTAATAATGGCGATAAAAGCAATGATCCAGTTGGCACTAAGCCATGGAATCCTAGTGATCACCCAGGCAGAGAAGACTACTATGGCGGTGACTTACAAGGAGTCTTAGATAAGCTTGATTATCTACAAAGTTTAGGTATTAACGGTTTGTATTTCTGTCCAATTTTTAAGGCTAGCTCTAATCATAAATACGATACTATCGACTATTTAGAAATTGATCCTGACTTTGGTGATAAGACGCTATTTAAAAAGTTAGTTGATGAAGCACACAAGCGTGGTATGCATGTCATGCTTGATGCTGTTTTTAATCACTTAGGAGATCAATCAAGACAATGGCAAGATGTGGTCCAAAATGGACGTAATTCTAAATACTTTAATTGGTTTCATATTAATAGATTGCCTGTTATGCCATTTACAGATCCCACTAAGGGTGAACAACTTCCACCGTATGATACTTTTGCGTTTGAAAAGCATATGCCAAAACTTAATACTGCAAATGAAGACGTTCAAAAGTATTTATTGAATATTGCAACTTATTGGGTAAAAGAATTCCATATTGATGCTTGGAGATTAGATGTTGCTAATGAAGTTGATCATCATTTTTGGAAAAAGTTTCACGTGGAACTTATGAATATAAATCCAGAATTTTATATCGTGGGGGAAGTTTGGCATTCAAGTCAACCGTGGCTTAATGGAGATGAATTTACAGGGGTAATGAATTATCCATATACCCAGCAAATCGAAGATCATTTTTTAACCAAGAAAATTAGTGCCAAGATGCTAACTGAGGTGCTCTTTGATCAGTTGATGTTATACCGCGATTGTGTCAACAGTGGCATGCTCAATATGCTTGATTCACATGATACGGCCCGTTTATTAACTTTAGCTGGTGACAATAAGGATAGAGCTTTATGTGCTTTAGCCTTTGAATTAGTGCAACCAGGTAGTCCATCTATTTATTATGGAACTGAAATGGCGATGACAGGTGGTAATGATCCAGATTGCCGCAAACCAATGGATTGGACAAAAGAAGGAGATTCATATTGGCAAAAAGTTCATGACTTAATTAAGTTTAGACGCAAGCATTCTACAGTTTTAAGTCGAAGTGATATTAAATTTGCAATCAAAGATGAATTAATCGTAATTAAACATGGTGAGATTACAGCTTACTTTAATACTTCTAATCATGAAGTAGAAATTACTAAAAAATGTAGTGTAAGTAATGGTTATCAAAATGGTGTTTTGAGTCCTAATGGTTATATTTTGTGCGAATGATATCGGTAACAGGAACCTGATACCGGTAACAATAGGAGACACTGTTGTAAAGCGCTTACAAATGACATACAATATAGTTAGTTAGAATAAATCACCAGAAAGTGGTGGGAGAAAATTATGAAAAGAATTTTTGAAATTAACCCTTGGAATATTACAACTCATAATTTTCCAAAGGAGGATATGCGCTTAGCAGAGAGCATAACTTCAATTGGAAATGATTATATGGGAATGCGTGGAAATTTTGAAGAAGGCTACAGTGGTGATAGTTTATCTGGTACCTATTTAGCTGGAGTTTGGTTTCCTGATAAGACTAGAGTTGGTTGGTGGAAAAATGGGTACCCTGAATATTTCGGTAAAAGTATTAATGCCCCTAGTTTTATTGGAATACAAATTTTAGTTGATGGTGAAAAAGTTGATTTGGCAAAGTGTGACTTTTCTGATTATTATCAGAATTTAGACATGCATCAAGGTTTGCTTACTAGAAGTTATATTTACCATGGTAAGAGTGATATCAAGTTTACTTTTGAACGCTTTTTGAGTAATAAGATTCAAGAAGCAGCTTTGATTAAGCTTAAAGCACAAGTGTTAAAAGGTAGCGCAAAGCTTGCATTCATTAGTACTTTAGATGGCAATGTTGTTAATGAAGATAGCAACTATGAAGAACACTTCTGGAAGCCCATTCTTGAAGACGAAAATGAAAAGTGCATTCAATTAATTACTAAAGAAAATCCTTTCCAAGTTCCTCAATTTACAGTTTTATTGAAACAAAACTTGCAGGTAAATGGTGAGAGGGTTCATGGTGAAGTTCAAACTGAAGCAGGCTATTTAGCAGAAAAAGTTACAACGAAGCTAAACTCTGGTGAAGAATATGAACTTGAAAAAGATGTAATTGTTATTACCAGTCGCGATGTTGCACCAGATGAACAACTAGAGCGAGCAGATATATTAATGCATGAGCTTTGTGAGCACAGTTTTGCAGAAAACTTAGCTGAGCATGAAGCAATCTGGAAAAAGCGCTGGAATAAGAGTGATGTTCAAATTAAGGGTTCAGATGAAGCTCAACAAGGTATTCGCTTTAATATCTTCCAATTATTCATGACATATTATGGTCAAGATGCTCGTTTGAATATTGGTCCTAAAGGTTTTACTGGAGAAAAATATGGTGGTGCTACTTATTGGGATACTGAAGCTTATATCATTCCAATGTACTTGGCAATAACACCTGAAGCAGTAACGCGTGCTTTGCTTGAATATCGCCACCGGCAATTGCCAGGAGCATATCACAATGCTAAAGAGCAAGGATTAAAAGGCGCCTTATTCCCAATGGTAACTTTCAATGGTATTGAATGTCACAATGAATGGGAAATTACCTTTGAAGAAATTCACCGGAATGCCGATATACCTTTTGCAATTTATCAATATACTGAATACACCGGCGATGAAAGTTATGTTCAAGATGAAGGTATGGATGTCTTAGTTGGTACTGCAAGATTTTGGGCTGATCGGGTTCATTATTCTAAGCGCAAGCACAAGTACATGATTCACGGAGTCACTGGTCCAAATGAATACGAAAACAATGTCAACAATAACTGGTTTACTAACAAAATGGCAAGCTGGCTTTTAGCTTACACACTTGAAAGGTTGCCTAAGGCAAAACCAGAAGCATTGAAGCGCTTAGCTGTTAGTGAAGAAGAAAAGGCTCACTGGCAAGATATCGTTGATAATATGTACTTCCCTGAAGATAAGAAACTAGGCATTTTTGTTCAACATGATACTTTCCTTGATAAAGATATTCGCCCAGTTAGCACAATCCCAACTGGTGAGCGTCCAATTAATCAACATTGGTCTTGGGATAAGATTTTACGTTCACCATTTATTAAACAAGCAGATGTTTTACAAGGAATCTATTTCTTGAATAATCACTTTACTAAAGAACAAAAAGAAAAGAACTTCGATTTCTATGAGCCATTAACAGTACATGAAAGTTCATTAAGTGCATGTATTCATGCAATTTTAGCAGCAGAACTTGGTAAGCAAGAAAAAGCAGTTGAGCTTTATCAAAGAACTGCTCGTCTTGATTTAGATAACTACAATAATGACACTAGTGACGGTTTACATATCACTTCAATGTCAGGTAGCTGGCTAGCAATTGTGCAAGGCTTTGCTGGTATGCGCTACTACAATGATGAGTTAAGCTTTAAGCCATTTGTTCCAAGGCAGTGGCAAGGATATAGCTTCAAGATGAATTATCGTGGTCGTTTGTTAGAGGTAGCTGTAAATGATGAAGTTAAATTAAGATTGCTTTCTGGTCCAAGCTTAAAGGTGAAGGTTTATGACCAAGAAGTTTTGCTGGAAGAGGGGCAAGAAAAATGCTTAAAGGCTTAATTTTTGACCTTGATGGTGTCATCACCGACTCAGCTCGCTATCACTTAGCAGCTTGGAGAGCGCTAGCCGAAGAATTGGGGATTAACTTACCTGATAAGGCGAGCGATGAATTGCGTGGACTAGCGAGAATGGATTCACTTGAACTAATTCTCCGCTATGGCCATCAAGAAAATAAGTATTCATTAACGCAAAAAGAGGCCTTAGCAGCTAAGAAGAATGCGGCTTATCAACAGGCAATTAAGCAAATGACTCAAGCAGACATCTTGCCAGGGATTTCTAAATTGCTTGAACAAGCACATACTCAAGGCTTGAAAATGGCAATTGCATCGGCTTCAATGAATGCCCCAACGATTTTGAAGCAGTTAGGCTTGCTAGAACAGTTTGATGCAATTGTTGATCCAAAAACTTTAACTCATGGCAAACCGAATCCAGAAATTTATCAAAAAGCTCAGGCCTTACTAGGGCTTAAAGCTGATGAAGTTATTAGTTTTGAAGATGCAGCAAGTGGTATTGCTGCGATTAAAGCTGCTAATCAATTTGCAGTTGGAATTGGCAATCATCAAGTTTTAAAACAAGCGGATTTAGTGGTTATTGATACTAGCGAGTTAGACCTAGCAAAAATCATTGCAATATTTAATAGTAAGAAAGTAGGTTAATGCAAATGGTTGAAATTAACTTAAACCATATTTATAAAAAATATCCTGATGCAGAAAATTATTCAGTAACAGACTTTTACTTACATATCAAAAATCAAGAATTTATTGTTTTTGTTGGGCCTTCTGGTTGTGGGAAGTCTACTACTTTAAGAATGATTGCTGGACTAGAGGATATTAGTAAAGGAACTTTAGAAATTGGTGGCAAGGTCATGAATGATGTTGCTCCAAAAGATCGCAATATTGCGATGGTTTTCCAAAACTATGCCTTGTACCCTCATATGAGTGTTTATGACAATATGGCGTTTGGCTTGAAACTGCGTCACTATTCAAAAGAAGAAATTGATAAAAAGGTCAAAAGTGCAGCAGAAGTTTTAGGATTAGCACATTTACTTGATAGAAAACCTGCAGCACTTTCAGGTGGTCAACGTCAGCGTGTAGCACTGGGACGTGCAATTGTGCGAGATGCTCCAATCTTTTTGATGGATGAACCATTAAGTAACTTGGATGCCAAACTTAGAGTGTCAATGAGAGCAGAAATTGCCAAATTGCACCAAAACTTGAAGACTACAACTATTTATGTCACTCACGACCAGACTGAAGCGATGACTTTGGCTGACCGAATTGTCATTATGTGTGACGGTAAAATCCAGCAAATTGGTACTCCTCAAGAAGTTTACAACCATCCAATTAATCAATTTGTTGCTGGCTTTATTGGTTCACCTCAAATGAATTTCTTCGATGTTATCTACAAAGATGGCAAGTTTAGCGATGGCAAGGGCTTAGTCTTAGAAGTGCCAGAAGGACGCGCTAAGCAACTTGAACAAGCTGGCTATAATGGCAAGAAAGTTATCTTTGGTATTCGTCCTGAAGATATTCACTCAGAAGGAGCCTTCCTTGAAACTTGGCCTAAGAGTGCAGTTAAGGCTAAAGTTGTCGTATCTGAACTTTTAGGCGCTACTAGTCAACTTTATTTGAATGTTGATGGTACTGAATTTGTTGGGATTGTGAATGCCAGAGACTTTCATTCACCTGGTCAAGAAGTAACTGTTGGTTTTGATGTAAACAAGGGTCACTTCTTTGATAGTGATACTAAAAAGGCAATTTTTACTAAATAAAGTAAGCGCTTAAAGGAGGTGCTGCCAAAATGACACCATGGTGGAAAAATGCGGTTGTTTATCAAATTTATCCCAAATCATTTCAAGATAGTAATGGGGATGGCATTGGGGATTTACGAGGGATTATTAACCGTTTAGATTATTTAGAAGAATTGGGTATCGATGCAATTTGGTTATGTCCAATTTATAAATCACCTGGCGCCGATAATGGATATGATATTGCAGACTATGAAGCAATTGATGGACAGTTTGGCACAATGGTTGACTTGGACGAATTAATCCAAAAAGCTCGTCATCATCATATTCGGATTGTGATGGATTTAGTTGTGAATCATACGTCTGATGAACACCAATGGTTTGTTGAGTCACGTAAAAGTCGTGAAAACCCGTACCGCGATTTTTATGTCTGGCGTGATAAGCCAAATAATTTAACATCAGCATTCTCAGGTAGTGCATGGCAATATGATGAAAAAACTAAGCAGTACTACTTACACTTATTTGCAAAAAAACAACCAGATTTAAATTGGAAAAATCCTAAGCTTCGTCAAAAAGTATATGACATGATGAATTTTTGGATTGATAAAGGTATAGCTGGTTTTCGAATGGATGTGATTGAGTGCATTGGCAAAGAGCCAGATCAAGAAATTACTGCAAATGGTCCCCATCTTCATGAATATTTGCAAGAAATGAATCGTGAAACTTTTGGCAAAAAAGATTTCCTAACTGTGGGTGAAACTTGGAGTGCCAGTTTGGCAGATGCTAAAAAATACATTGATCCAAAACGCCATGAATTATCAATGGTTTTTCAATTTGAGGCTAATAGCTTAGATCAAGTTGGCGCTAGCAAGTGGAATCTGAAAAAGCCAGACCTGGCAGAATTAAAAGCAGTTTTGATTAAATGGCAGAAAAATTTGGCTTGGAATAGCTTATTTTGGGAAAATCACGACATTCCAAGAGTAATTTCACGTTTCGGTGATGATGGAAAATATCGTGTGGAATCTGCCAAGATGTTTGCAATTATGCTTCATTTGTTAAAGGGAACGCCATACATTTTCAATGGCGAAGAAATTGGAATGACCAATTGCCCGGTCGAATCAATTGATGACGTTAATGATATTGAAAGTCGCAATATGTATTTTGCAGGCTTGAAAGCAGGTAAGAGTAAGGCAGAATTGTTGCGTGCAATTAATGCTAAGGGACGCGATAATGCTAGAACACCAATGCAGTGGGATGACACGGCTAATGCCGGCTTTACTGCTGGTAAACCTTGGCTACATGTAAATTCCAACTATCGGAAAATTAATGTAAAAAAGTGTCTAGCTGATAAAAATTCAATCTTTTACACTTACCAAAAATTAATTCAATTGCGTCATCAAGATCGAATCGTAGTTGATGGCGACTTTAAAGTCGTTGAAACTAGCGACAAAATCTTCGCGTATGAAAGAGTTTTAGGTGATGAAAAATGGTTAGTAGTATGTAATTTAACTGAGGAAAAAGCCGTTTTTTCATCTGAACAAAAAATACAAAAAAATTTAATTAGTAATTATCCAGCAAGAAACTCATTACAAGAAATAACTTTGAAGCCGTTTGAGGCCTTTGCTTGTAAAGTAACTTGTTAATTGAGTAAGGAGGAAATGAATATGAAAATTTGGAAGAAATTAGCTCTTGCTACAGCAGCTTTAGCAATGGTTGGTACATTGTCAGCTTGCTCAAGTAATAAATCTACCTCATCGACTAGTAATAAAAATCAATTAACCTTGTGGGTTGATACTGAACAAGTACCTTACTATAAGACAATTGCTAAAGATTTTGAAAAGAGCCATAAAGGAATAAAAGTTCGCGTTACTCAAAGTCCAAATGGATCAGCTAATGCTAAGACTGATGTGGGTAAAGACCCAAGTAAAGCTGCAGATGTTTTTGAAGTGCCAAATGACCAATTAGGCCAAATGGCAGAAGCAGGTTACATTAACCCACTTTCACCATCTGATACTAAGAATATTAAGAACAACTACATTGAAACTGCATATAAAGGCGTGGAATGGAAGAACAAGGTTTATGCATATCCATATGCTCAACAAGCTCAAACCATTTACTACAACAAGAGTAAGTTATCAGAAAACGATGTTAAGGATTGGGACACTTTAACTAGCAAGGGTGTTGTTGCAACTGACTTCACTAATGCTTATGTAATGTGGCCAGTATTCTTCAGCGCTGGTACTAAGTTATTTGGTGATAATGGTGAAACATTAAAAGGTTCAACGTTTAACTCACAAGAAGGTGTTAATGCCTTAACTTGGTTTGCAGAACAAAAGAAAAACAAGAACGTTATGCAAACTTCTAACGCTTTAAACCAATTGAAGAAAGGTAAGGCTGCTGCTATTTTAGATGGTCCTTGGAACGCTGCTAACATTAAGAAGATTTTGGGTAAGAACTTTGCAGTTGCCAAATACCCAACTATCACTGTTGGTGGTAAGAAAGTTCAAATGGAAGCATTCTTAGGAATTGAAGGCTTTGCTATTAACTCACATACTGCTAACGCTAAGGCTAGTGCCCAACTTGCAGCATATATCACTAACAAGAAGGCTCAATTAATTGCTCATGATAAAGCTGGCCAAATCCCTGTATTAAAGGCAGCTATTAATTCAAGCGATGTTAAGAGTGATAGTGTTGCAGAAGCTGTAATCGAAATGGCTAAGCCTGGTAACAGTGTTTTGATGCCTAAGATGGCACAAATGGCTACTTTCTGGGACGGTGCAGCTCCATTAATTAGTGGTGCTTACGATGGCAAGATTAAGCCAGCACAATACAAGGCACAACTTGATAAGTTAGCTAAAAAGATTGAAAAGAAATAGTAATTGCTAAGTGAGAAGATGGATTAATAGCCATCTTTTTACTTAAAAAGGAGAAAGCTATGTTTAAGAGAAAAAATCATCTACCTCCAACAGCCACCTTTAAAGAAGTGTGGTCTAAAGGAGATGCTATAACTAAATGTTCATTTTTCATTATGGGTCTAAATGCCTTAAAACATGGTCAATGGGCTAAAGGACTTTCATTACTACTTAGTGAAATCGTCTTCTTTGCTTGGATTGGTTTAACTGGTTTTAGCTCAATCAAAGCTTTGTCAAACTTAGGGCTAATTAAGAAAAAGCAAGTTATTTACGATGCAAGTCAAGGTGTTTATGTCACTAAACAACCTGATAGTTCAGTTTTAATTTTGTTATTTGGTTTATTAGCTTTAATGGTAGTGATGGGCTTCATTTGGCTTTATATCATTAATCTTCGTTCTGTTAGAAAAAATTATGTTTTAAAGCGTGATCATCAACATATTTTGACCAACAAAGAAGAGATTGCCAACTTATTCGATGAACGTTTGCACGCTACCTTGATGACAATTCCAGTTTTAGGGATTTTTCTCTTTACGATTTTGCCAACGGTCTTTATGATTTCGATGGCTTTTACCAACTATGATCGCCAGCATCCAATTGGTTTTTCATGGACCGGCTTTAAAGCATTTGGCAATGTCTTAAGTGGTGACTTAGCTGGAACATTCTTCCCAGTCCTTGGTTGGACCTTGATTTGGGCCGTAGCTGCCACTGCTACAACATTTTTCTTTGGTGTTTTATTAGCTTTACTAATTGAATCTAAAGGCATTAAACATAAAGGCTTCTGGAGAACTATTTTTGTCCTTGTTTGGGCGGTACCACAATTTGTTTCACTCTTGATGATGGCACAATTTTTAGATTATCAAGGTGCGTTTAATGCAATTTTGATGAACTTACATTTAATTTCAAGTCCCTTACACTTTATTGATAACCAAGCAGCTCCATGGGTTGCAAGAATTACTGTTATCTTTGTAAATATGTGGATTGGGATTCCAGTATCAATGCTAGTTTCAACAGCGATTATTCAGAATTTGCCACAAGACCAAGTTGAAGCAGCTAAAATTGATGGTGCTAATGCGATTCAAATTTTTAAATCAATTACATTCCCTCAAATTCTTTTCGTAATGGCTCCATCACTAATTCAACAATTCATTGGTAACATTAACAACTTTAACGTAATTTACTTGTTAACTGGTGGTGCACCAATGAACAATAACTACAATGGTGCTGGTTCAACTGACCTTTTGGTAACTTGGTTATATAACTTAACCTTTGGACAAGAACAAAGATACAATGCTTCAGCGGTTTTAGGTATCTTGATCTTTATTTTAAGTGCGACTGTATCATTAATAGCATATCGTCGTACGAATGCATTTAAGGAGGGTTAAACATGAAATCATATACAGCACAGAGAAGACTTTCATTAATCTTCCGTTATGCATTACTGATAATCTTATCTATATTATGGATTTTGCCAATTGTGTGGATTGTCTTAGCTAGTTTTTCTTATAATGATACCGGCTTTGTTTCAACTTTTTGGCCAGAAAAATTTACTTTGCAAAACTACATTGGAATTTTTACCAATCCACAATATCCATTTGGTAACTGGATAATTAATACCTTAATTATTTCAATTACTTCGGCGATTATCTCAACATTTATTACAATTTCAGTTGCTTATGTTTTATCACGTTTACGTTTTAAATTAAGAAAGCCTTTTTTACAAATTGCCTTAGTTTTAGGGATGTTCCCTGGCTTTATGGCTATGATTGCCTTGTATTACATCTTAAAAGGTCTTAATATGTTAAATCTTGGTGGTTTGCTCTTAGTTTATGTTGGTGGAGCTGGTCTTGGATTCTATGTTGCCAAGGGATTCTTTGATACAATTCCTCGTGCAATTGATGAAGCGGCTGAAATTGACGGTGCTACTAAATGGCAAGTATTTTGGAACATCGGATTACCTTTATCTAGACCGATGATTGTTTATACAGCTTTAACTGCTTTTATTGGCCCATGGGTTGACTTCATTTTCTCAGGTATTATTCTTTCAACTTCAGGAAATGCCAAGACTTATACCATTGCTTATGGTTTATACAACATGGTTCACAACAGTAAAGGTGCATCAACTACTTACTTTGCTCAATTCATCGCTGGTTGTGTTATCATAGCAATTCCTATTACTATTTTGTTTATCTTTATGCAAAAATTCTATGTTAACGGAATTACTGCAGGTGCAGATAAGGGATAAGCTAGAATTTATTCAAATAAAAATGCTCTATCTAGTCGATAGGGCATTTTTTGCTTTATTTAATTTGGTTAAAAATAGTCAAAAAATAATGGGCTAAATGATTAGCACCAATTTCTTTTAGGAAGCTAATAGTTTTGATGATTTTTTGCTCGTTAGTTTGATTATGATATTCAGCTAGTTGATTTAAGAAGTGGCGACCAATAATGAGCTGCATATCGCGTTCTTTGAAAGTTAGAGTGTTTAACTTATCTAAGATTTTTTGAGCGTATTTAAAATTATTAGCCTTAAAAAGAGCAATAACAGCTTCAAATAAAGTAGTAATTGCAAAATAAAAAGTGTCATTTCCTGCAGTTTGAATAAAATCTAAATGCTCAATTACTTGATAACTTACTTGGTAAATAATGCGAGGGCTAAGAACGTTGATAATTGTTCGAAAAAGTGAAAGATTCTCTTGTCCCCAAACTGACAAATGTGAGAGCTCTTTGTTTAACAGGTTCTGATTAGAAATCGACAAGAGATTTTTACGGCTTAAGTTGTAGTATAAGCTAGCGCAAATAGCAGCATAGTTTAAGTCAATGAGCTTTTGGCTAGTTTGAAACTTTGCTAGGGCGGTGGTAGTTAATTGTTGCAGTTTGGCTTGATCTTTTGTCAGCCAGGCTCTTTCTAGATCTTGAGAAAGGTCATCTGGTTGATTTAACCCTGATAATGCTAAGAATTCGGCTGGTGTTAGATTAATTCTCTCAAGTAATTCAATTACCTTTTCAAAATCCATCTTGCCTTGGCCATTTTCCCAGCGTGAGAGCATTGAGACTGAGCAGATGCCATTGGCCACTTGACTTAAAGTGATATTCTGCATCTTTCGTAATTTTTTAAAAGTAAAATTCATTTTTATTCTCCTTGTTTTTATCATATATGCAAAAAGTAGAAAAAGCTAAGAATTGATTTTGCTTTAATGCAAATAAAGATATAAGGAGGAAACAAAATGGTAAGACAATCTCAAAAACAACTCCTATTAGCTGTCTCAAGCTTAGGAATTGGCAATTTAGCTAGTTCAATTTTTTCTTTTTGCCTGAGTCTTTATACGTTGCAAAAAACAGGGTCAAGCTTAGTTTTTTCAACAATTTTGTTAATAAACCCCGCAATTAAGCTTTTATTTACACCATTAGTTGGTTATACAGTAGATAAATATCATCACAAGAAAATTGCCATTGGAGCGCAACTAATAAGTATTGTTTTAGATGTGATTTTTCTAAGCTTAATCGAATTACTAAGTTTGAATGGTCAAATTTTATTAATTGCTTTAACAGTAATTGGTTTATCTTTAGCTGATTGTTTTCAAGAAACAAGCTATAAGGCTTCAACTAAATCATTTGTTGCTGAAAAATATCGTCAAAAATTAATTGGCTATGAACAAGTTGTCATAGCAGGGACGGCAATTTTAGCTCCGATTTTAGGTGGGGTAGTTTTTAGCTGGCTAGAGCTTAATTGGGTGACTATTATTGAATTAATTGGAGAAGTAGTTTCGCTGCTACTAATTAGTATGATTGATTTTTATTTGGTTGAGCAGCGCCAAGGTAGTCACTTATCTTCTATAAAAGAATCATTTAAAGCTGGTATCAATTATATTAGACAAGATAAGAACTTGTTAGGCCTATTACTTTTTGCGGTCTTTGCTAATTTCTCTTTAGGAGCAATTGAAGTGGGGCTACCAGTAATTATGGTGAAACAGCTAAAATTAGGATCTGAATTATACGGGATGACTACAAGTTGTTTAGCAATTGGGATGCTAGTAGCTAGTTTATTTCTTGGTAAGCTTAGCTTAAATGGAGCTTATTTAGGATTTACTGGAAGAAATGGCGTAGTATTAGCTGTAATTTTTGCTATTTTTGCTTTTATTGGGCTAGTTAGGAATCCTTATTTAGTAGTTTTTACTTTTGGTTTAGGGATGTTTTTAATTGGTAGTATTTTAACGATGTCGAATTTTCCTTTTGCGATGTATTTAAGAACTCAAATAGCAGAAGAGTATCAAGGACGAGTGGGTTCAACTATGAGTAGTTTAGTTAGTTTGTTATCACCAATTTCTTTTGCTACTTTTGGTTTATTATTTAACACTTTAGCTAGTTTATGGATTTTTAGCTTTTGCGGGGTAATTTTACTAATTGATAGTCTTTTCTTACTAAAAAATAAACACACCTCTTAGCGGGGTGTGTTTTTCTTATTAGCAAAAATTAGAATTATTAAGAAGTTAAGTAGTAAGGTAAAGCCTGTTACCCAAAAGACTGCTTCATAATTTGCAAAGCCAGAAATTCCAGAACCTAGAAGAGATCCTAAGACAGCGCCGATAGCTTGGAAAGATTGGTTATAACTGAAAATTCTACCAAAACTTTCACTTGGCGTGTTTAAAGTTAAGACGGTTTGTGCAGCGGGCATCATAGCAGCACTAGCAATGCCGAGTAAAAATCTTAATCCAGCTAAGATCCAAGGAGAGTTTGTAAGTGCCATAGGTGCAAATAAGATAGCGCCGATGATTAATCCTAGGCGCAAGACTTTTAGTGGGCCTATTTCATCCATTTTATGGCCGATTTTTGATGCAGCTACCATTGTTCCGAGCCCTGGAGTTGCAGCCACAATTCCGGCAATTAGGGCGACGCTCTTGCTCCCTGGCATCATGGACTTAACATATAATGAAACAATTGGATCAATCGACATTGTTGCTGACTGAACCAGCATGGTTGTAATAAACATCGCAACAATTAACTGGATACTAGGTAAAGAAGCCATAATTTCTTGCATAGGTTTCATTTTTTCGCGTGAAACCGGGGTAAAGTGTTCTTTTACAAAGAAAGTTGTACTTAAAAATACCATAAACATTAGAAAACCTGTAATGAAAAATGGAATGCGATAGCCCCAAGCACCACCTAGTAAATTCCCGAAAAAGCTTGAAAGAGCACCACCAAGTAGAGGTCCAACTAAGTTGCCAGCAGTACCAGCAGTCATCATTTGACTCATGACCCAGCCACTTTTTTCATGGGGCGTTTCACCAGCCATCAGTGCAGTCGCGTTATTAATATAACCTGAAAAAGATCCTTGAATAAAGCGCATAATTACAATGTATATTGCATTGGGTGCTAGTCCAGTTAAAGTGATTGTTAATGCCATAACACCACTGGCTCTCATGCACATTAATCGACGACCTTTTTGGTCAGCTAGGCTTCCCCAAAATGGTGAAACAATTGCTTGAGCGATAAAGGTCATAGCAAAAGCTAAGCCAGAATAAAGATTGATTTCTAATTTGCTATAGTTACCTAAATCTGAAATAAATAATGAAATAAAAGGCATGGTCATTGAATATCCCATACCGGTAATAAATGAACCTAGCCATAGGGTATAGAATGAACGATGCCAATTTTTAGATAAATCTGAAATATCTTTTGACATAATTTAGCTCCTTAAATTGGTTTTATTAACAGTTTAACACTGCTATTTATAATTAATTGAAGAAAAAGATGAATTAGTGTTTATTATTGATATTTTGTGCTAGCATATTTTGAAAGAAAGGGTGATTTTATGGGCGAAAAAATTACTAGAGAAGAATATCAAAGAGAAAAAGTTTATGGGCAAAAATATAAGCTTAATTTTTGGAATATTTGGACTGATCGCCCATATATTTCTGTAGCAATTGTTGTTTCTATAATAATTACCTTATTTACCCGTTGGTATTTAGGAACGGTATTAATTTTATTAGTTACAGCAATTGGAATTTATATTATTGGGCGTAGCCATCATCCGAATCGGGTATTGAGCATTGAATTTCATTTAAAAGCATCTAGACAACTCAGCATACTAAAAAGTTTACAAATGGGTGCGAGTGTTTTAATGTTTTTAGCTACATATATGAGAAAAGTTGTTAGTGTAGATTTTACTAGTGCAGGCACTCAAGATGGTTTGCAAACGATTCAAGGAATTTTATCTAATACGGGAAAATATGGTCAACAAGGTTCATATATTTTAAGCTTACTTAATACAGTAACAGGAGGATCTTTTTGGGGAACATATAGGTATGCTTCAAATACCTCTCAATTTATGAATGACCCAGCTGGTTTGATGATTATTTTGTGGATCTTTTTATTAATGGTTGCTCCGGCTATCTGTGTCTTGTCTAATTTCTTTAAAGAGCCATATTCAAGACGAGCTTCTTTAATTGGTGGAATAGTATCATTGGTTAGTTTCGCTATTACTCCTAAAGTAATGGATTTTTTAATCAATAAGTATGCGCAAGATCAAAATATTAGCGTGCGCAATGCATTAAGCGTAGGAGAAATGGCATACGTAGCAATTGCTTGTGCTTTGATAGTTTTAGTAATTGCGATTTATAGAAATTATAAAAAAGATAATTTTTAATAGAGAAAAGCCTTGAGTTTCATTGATACTTAAGACTTTTTTGTTTTATGCTAAAAAAATTCAAAAAAAGTTTTATAAAAAAATGACATAAAATAAGCTAAATACGAACTATATTTACAACGTTTAGGTTTTTAAAGTTGAATAGTTTGGTAAAAATAACATATTTTTTATAAAAAGTTGCAAAGTATTTAAAGATTTATCAAAATACGAACAAAAAAGAAAGTTTG